>JAFZNL010000339.1 GCA_017550925.1 Lachnospiraceae bacterium
CATAAATTTCGGTGTGATCTTCGACGTATAATAACCTTTTTTCTTCAGTCCCTCGACTATGATCTTGACATAGGCCGCCGTTTTCTGGACATGGGCGCCCGTATCGGAGTCACGGCTTTCCACCAGATCCGCCATGGTGATGATCAGGCCGTCCTGCATCTTCATGGTGGAATCGGAAAGGCGGCGGATATTCCGCATCTGCTCTGCCTGGTCCCTTGTCATCCGCGAAATGGACCGGTACAGGTTTTCCACCTCATCACCGGTATGAATGCCCAGCTTGCGGAATGCCTTCACATCTTCATCCATGCTCTCCTGGGTATCGGAAGCAGATGAAAAACGGTCCATGCTCCGCATGATGGTCTGAATGGGGAAGGTGATGTTGTATTCCGCCAGCCAGATGACATAGACAATGATCAGCACAAGCAGCGACAAAAAGACAGAAGCCATTTCAGCGAAAAAGCTGCGCTTCATGAGGGTCAGGACATTCATATCCACATCCGCCCCCACATAGCAGGTACATCTGCCTGAGGAATCATAAACCGGCTGATACGCCGTCAGCAGATACCCGTATTCGTCATCCGTGGTAAAGGGCTCGATCTCTTCCCCCTTCATCAGATCCTGAACAGAATTCACAAGTCCTTTATCATAAGGGATCACGTCCCCGATCTCCTTTGCATCAACGCCATTCGCATCCAGATCAAAGACTACCTGGCATCCGTCCTCACGCATTTTATAGACATATAAATACGAAATATCAGTAGAACTGTTCAGAATCTCTTCCAGCAGGGCGCTGGCTTTTACATAATCCTCTGTCTCGCCCTTGCTTTCCAGAAATTCTTCTATCTTGTCTCCGTCCAGTGCTGCTGCAGTGATCCTGGCAGTACCCTGGGCGATGCGCGTATGCTCACTGATCAGTGTCTTTTCATAAACCTGTGCCCCGATGATCATAGCCACCACCGATACCAGTGTCAGTGAACAGCCAAGGACAAAGGCGATCTTGGTCTGCAGGCTCATCACGCGGTTGTCGTTTTTTTTCATCGCCTCGATCTCCTGATCGGAAACCGCCCTTTGCTTCCAGCCCATAAACGCGAACTTATCATAGTGCTTTTCCGGGATCGCATGGGCAAACATAAAGGCAATGACCACCGTCACAGCCTTATCCGGCAGATCCAGGATCAGACTCGATAACAGATGGGCGGCGCCCTGACTGAAATATCCGCTGCGATACAAAGTGCCGGCCAGGGATTCACTGTCAAATGTCAATCCGTCCATAAACCAGGGGATCAGGGTGCCAAGACCGCCGCCCACCAAGGTAAAGCAGATGATCATCCCCAACATTCCCCAGATCTTTTTATGCCAGCCCCGGGCAGCAAAAAAAGCCGCAACCACCGCGATCAGCACATTCAGCACGCCATAGTACAGGGAAGGCGGATCCGAAACGGATTTCAGAAGATTGGTGATAAAGCCCACGATCACGCCGGGCAGATAGCCGCCTGTCATGGCGACAATGGCTGTGCCGACAGTATCCAGATAAAGGGGCATTCCAAGTAAAGCAACTATCTTGCTGAGAAGTAAATTCAGCAAAATACCTGCAGCGCACAGGAGTGATGCTTTGAAGTTATGTTGTTTTACAGATTGATCCGGCAAAGCGATCGCCGTATCCTTTTCCCTCATCCGATACCCCTTTTTCACAGATCTGCTGTATTCATACAAATCTGTTTTTATGCAATCATTAATAATTATAGCAAAAAAAGTCCCATATTTCCATATGCTTTGTGGCAAACAAGTTGATTTTTTGCAAAAATTATGTCAACAAAAAGTCTTTGACTGTCACGCCCATTCATGCTAAACTGATAAAGATAGTGTGTATATTATGCAACAAATATGAAAGAAAGTGAGGTATCGCCATGGCAGAACCGAATGTTTTTTCCGACTTGACAGACGATATCGTCCGCCTTTCTTCCTTATCGAGGGACGCGGATCAGATCCAGAATGACCTGTTCATCAAATATGATGTCAAGAGGGGACTTCGTGACTTAAACGGAAAGGGCGTACTGGCCGGACTTACTACTATCTCCGACGTACGCGCCAACAAGATCGTAAACGGACAGCAGGTTCCCATCCCGGGCAAACTGTTTTACAGAGGGTATAATGTAGAAGATCTGGTTGCCGGCTTTTCTGCCGATGACCGCTTTGGTTTTGAGGAGATCACTTATCTCCTGCTTTTCGATGCACTGCCGCAGGAAGAAGAACTTCGAAAGTTCAAGGAATTGCTTGGTTTTTACCGTTCCCTTCCCACTTCCTTTGTACGTGACATCATTATGAAGGCGCCCAGCCAGGATATGATGAATACGCTGGCCCGCTCTGTGCTGACTTTGTATTCCTATGATGACAGGGCTGATGATACGTCCCTGCCCAATGTGCTTCGTCAGTCACTGCAGCTGATCAGTTTGTTCCCCCTGCTTTCCATTTATGGTTATCAGGCTTATTCCCATTATCATGACGGCAAGAGCCTTTACATCCATCAGCCGAAAGCAGAACTGTCCGCAGCCGAGAATATCCTGCGCATCCTTCGTCCTAATAGTGAATTTACGCCGTTAGAGGCAAAGATCCTGGATATCGCGCTGGTACTTCATATGGAACACGGCGGCGGTAATAACTCCACCTTTACAACCCATGTTGTCACCAGTTCCCTGACAGATACCTACTCTGCCATCGCTGCAGCCAGCGGCTCCCTGAAGGGTCCCCGCCACGGCGGCGCCAACATCAAGGTTGTTCATATGTTTGAGGAACTCAAGGCTGAGGTTTCCGATTGGGAAGATGAAGAAGAAGTTGCAGAATATCTTAGAAAACTTTTGAATAAAGAAGCCTTCGACCATGCCGGACTGATCTACGGTGTAGGTCATGCGGTATATTCCACTTCCGATCCGAGAGCCGTTCTCTTTAAAAGCTATGTAGAAAAACTCTCCCATGAAAAAGGGTTGGATAAAGAATTCGCTCTCTATTCCCTGGTGGAGCGCCTCGCTCCCGAAGTGATCGGACAGGAACGACATATTTACAAAGGCGTTTCCGTCAACGTGGACTTCTACTCCGGCCTGGTTTACAAGATGCTGGGCATCCCGGATCAGCTGTTCACACCGCTCTTCGCCATCGCCCGTATCGTCGGCTGGTCAGCACACCGCATGGAGGAGCTGGCAAACAATGGCAAGATCATCCGTCCGGCATATAAACCCATCCATGAGGATATGGCGTATATCGGATTATCAGACAGGTAAAAGGACGATAAGAAAAGCCCCGGCGCAGCCGGGGCTTTTCTTATCGTCCGAACTCAGCTAAAACCAATCCCTCGTTTCGGTCCAGGACCATCTGTACGCTCCATGGATTGACAAATAACAGAAGCGGTCTTTCTTTTAAGTCTGTCACCTTTTTCATATCCGATGTTCCCACCAGTTTATTCAGATCCGGATTCTCATTTTCGATCCAGCGTATATGCTCATAGGGAAGGGGTTCCATCTTAATATCTACGTTATATTCGTTCTCCAGTCTGTATTTGAGCACTTCAAACTGCAGCACGCCCACAACGCCCACAATGATCTCCTCAAGGCCGGTATCCAGCTCTTTGAAGATCTGGATGGCGCCTTCCTGGGCGATCTGGGTGATACCCTTCACAAACTGTTTTCTCTTCATGGTATCGAGCTGACGCACCCTTGCAAAATGCTCCGGCGCAAATGTCGGGATCCCGGCATAGCGGAATTCCTCTTTCGGCATACAGAAGGTATCTCCGATGGAGAAAAGTCCGGGATCAAAGACACCGATGATATCACCGGCATAAGCCTCATCTAAGATCTTTCTTTCATCTGCCATGATCTGCTGGGGCTGGGATAAGCGCATCACCTTATTCCCCTGAACGTGCCGTACTTCCATGGCTGCATCATACCGGCCGGAGCAGATCCGCATGAAGGCTACGCGGTCACGGTGTGCCTTGTTCATGTTTGCCTGGATCTTAAAGATAAAGGCGGAAAAATCATTCTCTTCCGGCTCAATTACCCCTTTATCACTGGTCCTTGCCAGTGGCGTTGTTGACATGGTAAGGAAGTTTTGCAAAAAGATCTCAACGCCGAAGTTTGTCAACGCCGAACCGAAAAAAACCGGTGTCAGTTTCCCGGCCCGCACTTTTTTCAGGTCAAACTCTTCTGCCGCACCATCGAGAAGTTCTATCTCATCGTTGAGTTTCTCGGCAGCTTCTTCCCCAATGGCTTCCCTGATAGCGTCTTTGAAAGCAAGATCAATCTCCCAGGTCTTACCTTCCTTTGTACCCTTTTCGGTATCGGAATACATGACCACTTTTTCACCCTGTCTGTCGTAAACGCCCTTGAAACCCTTACCGGAACCGATCGGCCAGTTGATGGGGCAGGTGGCGATCCCAAGCTCGTTCTCTATCTGGTCAAGCAATTCAAAGGTATCGAGGGCATCCCGATCCATCTTGTTGATAAAGGTGAAGATCGGTATTCCCCTCATTCCGCATACCTTGAACAGTTTCCTGGTCTGGGGCTCCACGCCCTTTGCGCCGTCAATGACCATCACCGCCGAGTCGGCTGCCATCAGCGTTCTGTAGGTATCCTCCGAGAAATCCTGATGTCCCGGCGTATCGAGAATATTAACGCAGTATCCGCCATACTCAAACTGCAAAACCGAACTGGTCACGGAGATACCTCTTTCCTTTTCGATCTCCATCCAGTCCGATACCGCATGCCTTGCTGTTGCCTTACCTTTTACGGATCCTGCCAGATTGATGGCGCCTCCGTATAGCAAAAACTTTTCTGTCAGCGTCGTTTTACCCGCATCCGGATGCGAAATGATCGCAAAGGTGCGGCGACGCGCTATTTCTTCTGTTGTCGATGACATGTTACTCTCCTTCCGAAACTTATCTATATCACAAAGGCTATCCGCAGCCTATCATAGCATACTCTCTCCTGCCCCTTCATTCTTGATTCCCAGATACTCAAGCACACTTGCCGCAATATCCGCGAACGTGCTCCTGGTCCCAAGGTTAGCAGGTGCTAACTTTTTCCCATACATGATACAGGGTACATATTCTCTGGTATGGTCCGTTGTCTTCAGATATCCGGGATCGCAGCCATGATCTGCAGTCAGGATCAGGATATCGTCATCCCGCATCTTATCCATGATCTGCGGCAGCTTACCATCGAAGTATGCAAGCGCACCGGCATACCCGTCAATATCCCTCCTGTGTCCGTACAACATATCATAATCTACCAGATTCACAAAGCAAAGTCCATCAAAATCTTTATCCAGATAAGAAATTGTTTTCTCAATGCCGTCTGCATTGGAGGTGGTATAGGTAAACTCCGTCATGCCATGTCCTGCAAAAATATCGTGGATCTTGCCCACAGCGATCATATCTTTTCCGGCCTTGACGATCTTATCGAGCATGGTATCTGCAGGGGGTTCCAATGAAAAATCATGGCGGCGCGGCGTTCTCTCAAAACTTCCCGGCTCGCCGATAAACGGTCTTGCGATCACGCGGCCAACGCCATGCTCGCCCACAAGGATATTCCTTGCAATCTTACAGTACTCATAGAGTTGTTCTACCGGAACGATATCTTCATGGGCAGCGATCTGGAAAACGGAATCTGCTGAAGTATAAACAATGAGCTTTCCGGTCTCCATATGCTCTTTTCCGTAATCCGCGATGACCTTGGTTCCGGAATAGGGTTTATTGCATAAAACGCCACGTCCTGTCTGCTGTGAAAACGCATCCAGTATTTCCTGCGGAAAGCCATCCGGATAAGTCGGAAGCGGAGACTTTGAGATCAAACCCGCGATCTCCCAGTGACCGATAGTGGTATCTTTTCCCGCAGATGCCTCCTGCAGCCTTGCGATCCTTGCGGTATGATTTCCTTCTCCCATGGGCGGTATTTTTCCGCCTACATCTACGCCGTCAATATCAAAGAGTCCCAGTTTTTGGAAGTTCGGCAAGACAAAGAGATCCGACTTTGCACAGGATCCAATGGTATTTGTCCCTGCGTCGCCAAAAGCCTCTGCATCCGGTTCTGCGCCGATCCCGAAACTGTCAAGTACGATCAAAAATACTCTGCTCATACGCTCTCTCCTTTTTTATTCTCCTGCCATCTCAAGAAATGTTTCCTCATCAATGATGGGAATTCCTAGTTCCTTCGCCTTCTTATTCTTTCCAGACATGGAAGTAATATCATTGTTGATCAGGTAATCTGTTTTACTTGTAACAGAACCTGTTACCTTACCGCCCTTACTTTCGATCAGAGCCTTGAGTTCATCTCTGTTTGCGAAATGATTGACGCTGCCGGTCACCACAAAAGTCTTTCCCAAAATCTCCGAATCTTCGCTGTCGACGGATGTTATTTCCGGTTTTTCAATGGTCAGCTCAGCGAGAAGCCTGTCCAGTTTCTCGTTATTATCCGCGTCTGCAAAATAATCCACGATGCTCTTTGCCAAAACGCCGCCAATCTTTTCGATAGAGGAAAGTTCCTCCATATCCGCTTTCCGCAGCGCTTCGATATCATATCCAAAGTGCTTGCTGAGCAGTTTTGCATTTGCCTCTCCGATCCCGGCTATGCCCAGTGCAAAGACAACGCGATACATTACGGTTTTGCGGGATGCATCAATGCCCGAGATCAGGTTTTCATAGGACTTTTCACCAAAACCTTCCAGCTTGCAGATCTCATCTTTATACTGTGATAAATGATACAGGTCTGCAAATTCCCTGCTGTGAAGATAGCCGAGTGAAATGAATTTCTCCAGGGTCTTTTCTGACAATCCGTCGATGTTCATGGCGTTGCGGCTGACGAATTGTGTATACCCCATGATTGCCTTTGCCGGACAATCCGGGTTGATGCAGTAGAGAACTTCAGTTGTATCGCCTGTGATGCCATCCTTTATACTTATATCTTCTGAATTCTTTGATTTCGTTTTCAATTCATCGGACAAATCTTCGCTCTGAACTCTCCCTCCAGTCGCCTCACCGGCTGACACGATGCGTGTCGGTCCGCCGCAGGCAGGACAAGTATCCGGGATTTCCAGATTACCGCTTTTCGTCAGATTCTCAGCGATCTGCGGAATAATCATATTTGCTTTATAAACAGTGATCCGGTCACCGATCCCAAGATGGAGTGCCTTGATAATGCTGATATTATGCACGCTGGCCCTGCTGACCGTAGTTCCCTCTAACTCCACCGGATCAAAGATTGCCACCGGATTGATCAGACCGGTACGCGACGGGCTCCATTCAATCTCCCGCAGCGATGTCTCAGCCAGTTCATCCGCCCACTTAAATGCGATGGAATCCCGCGGGAACTTTGCGGTACGTCCCAGCGAAGCCGAATAAGCCAGATCACAATAGGTCAACACAAGTCCATCTGACGGGATATCAAAGTTTTCAATGGCTTTTGCAAAGTATTCAATCTGATCCAGTATGTTATCACGGTTAACGCGGTGATACCCTACTACATCGAATCCCTGCTGTTTCAGGAAAACAAACTGCCGCTCCCTGTCATTAGCGAAATCAAAAGCATCTGTCTTTGTATCGTCATCTGTTTCGGAAATCACAAATGAAAAGGCATAAAAAGAAACCTGACGCTTTGCCGTAATCGCGCTGTCAAGCTGTCGCACGGAACCGCTGCAAAGATTTCTGGGATTTTTGTACCTTGCTTCCTCTTCCGGGATCTCTGCATTGATCTTTTCAAAAACAGAATACGGGATGACCGCCTCGCCGCGCAGCACCAGCCTGCCCTGATAAGGGATCTTCATCGGTACATTGACAAAGGTTTTCGCATTGGGCGTGATCACCTCTCCAATCTCACCGTTGCCCCTGGTCACCGCCTTTTGCAGCACACCACCTTCATAAGTCAGAACAATAGTCAGACCATCCAGCTTCCAGGATAACAGCCCATCTTGCGCTCCCAACCAGTCCGCCAGTTCTTCCCTGCTCTTTGTTTTTGCCAGGGAAAGCATGGGACGTTCATGAGCCTCTTTCGGCAGTTCATCCACCGCTTCATATCCTACCGTCTGCGTCGGGCTTCCGGCAAGGATCATACCGCTCTCGGCTTCTAGCGCCACCAGCTCATCATACAGCTTATCATATTCATGATCGCTCATGATCTCCCGATCCTCAGCGTAATATGCTTTGGACGCACGATTTAATATCACGATCAGTTCTTTCATTCTTTCTTGTTGATCCATCGTTTTTTCGCTCCGAATTCGCTATCTGTTCTATCTCCGTTTTTCCCCCGGACTATAGATACCGGTTAACCCAAATACAGTCCTTTAATGATTTTTTCCCGGAGGGCATCCGGCATGAATTTCACCGCCTGCCACAGAAGTTTATATTTCCATCCGATAACAACTCTTGCCGGTGGATTCGGCATCTGTGACATGCGATACACCTGCCTGGCCGATAACATCGGCGAGTCCCCGTTTTTTTCATCATGGGACATGATACCCACTGCATGTCTGACTGTATCGTTGTAAACGGATCCATCTTTCATATACAGTCTTCTATTCCGTGTAAAACCCGTCCTGGTGTCACCCGGCTCAATGATGGAAACTCTGACGCCATAGGGTTCGCATTCCATCCGCATGGCATCTGAAAGCGCTTCCAGCGCGTACTTCGTTGCGCTATAATGCGCCTGCATAGGAATTGAAACTTTGCCGCCAAAGGAGCCCACGATACAGATAAAACCATCCTTTTTCCTACGCATCCATGGAAGTAATGCACGGCTTGCATTGAGAACGCCGAAATAATTAATCTCCATCTGCTGTCTGACAAGGGATGTGGGCACATCTTCCACCGCACCTGCAACACCCATGCCTGCAGCTAAAACAGCGATGTCAAAACCGCCCGCCTCTTTTACAAAATCAAACACCGCCTCTTCATCGGTTACATCCAGCCTCGCCATGGTGATGCTTCCGCCGCCGCGGTACCGCTTAACCCCTTCCTTGCAATGCCTGGATACGCCGGTTACGGCATAGCCCCTTTTTGCAAAAATTTCGGCACAGGCTTTTCCGATCCCGCTGGAGGCACCGGTCACCAGTACCGTTGTGTTTTTTCCGGATTTTGTTTTCATGAATTTACCATTCGTACACTTATTTTTCATAACATGCTTCCTGCCCGTTTGCATTACTGTGCTCTCTTTTCCATACATACTTTATTTCTGCCGCTTCCTTTTGCCGCATATAGCTGTTTATCAGCCTCGTTCAGCGTCTCTTCCAGTGGTTTGCCATGTACGCAGATGGCAACGCCGACCGAAATGGTGATTGATAATCCCGGATGCTCCTCCCATTGCATCTCTCCGATTTCTCTTCTGAGCTTATCGATCTTCCGAAAAGCTTCCCTGTCATCCATGGCTTTGAAGAAGATCACAAACTCCTCGCCGCCGAATCTGGCTGCGATCTCATCCTCCTGCCTGTCACAGAAAGCGGACATTTTTTTCGCGATCTCTTTCAGGGCTACATCACCGAACAGATGGCCAAAGGTGTCATTGATCATCTTGAAATGATCGATATCAAACATGGCTATAAAATAGCGCTTCCCGAAGAATGTCTTCATGGTCTCCAGATGCCAGAATAATTCCCGGCGATTATAAAGGCCTGTCAGATCATCTTTCTTGGAAAGCATATCCAGTTTTCTGAGCAGGTCTTCCCTGCCTTTCCGCTCCGTCCGGTATGCCCGCAAAACAAGGCCGAATGTCAGGCATACAAAGATTGACATCAGTGCCAGAGAAACAGCCACGTCTGTCACCCTTGCGCCAAGTGTCAGTTTTACAAGGATATTTCCCGGCAACTGCATGCCCTCCGGTGCGCCCTCCATCATGAAATAAGAAAGAATGATGACCGCTATATCCACAATGAGGGAACAGCTAAAACAGACGATCCGGTCTCTTCCGTCAAGAACCGGAACGATCATGAACAGACCTGCAAGCATATAGATGGGCATGCCGGAATCGATACCGCCGCATGTAAAAAATATCACAGGGATCAGGAAACAGTTGATCAGATAACAAAGCATCCGCCTGGCCAGGATCGTATTATGAAACTTATAATAAATCACCATAGTGAGAACAAACATAAGTTCCGCCAACAGAATCGCGACTGTTGCAAAGGCACTGATACGCTCCAGAAAAGTCACGATAGCAGAAATACCGACAACAATAATGCCGAGATTTAAGATGGATGCAAAAATCTTCTCCTCCAACTCCCGGTCAGAATTCAGTTGTGACTTGATGATCCCAAACAGTTTTTTCATGCGTTACCCTCATGAATCCCATACAAGTTTATTGCTTCATTTCAGTTCGGCTTTTCACATCGAACTATCCATGTTATACAGAAACTCTTTTTTGAAAACTGCAAATCTTCCCTCATCCAATGCATCTCTGATCTCAAACATCATATGATTATAAAAATACAGATTATGCAGTACCAGGAGTCTTAGCCCCAGCATCTCTCCGGCTTTCAGCAGATGTCGGATATAAGCGCGGCTGTAACGACGGCAGGCCGGACAGTTGCAACCCTCTTCAATAGGCCTGTCATCCATCTCATATTGCTTATTCATCAGATTCAGTTTTCCGTAATGCGTATAGGCATGACCATGACGCCCGTTTCTTGAGGGATAGACGCAGTCAAAAAAGTCAACGCCCCGCTCTACCGCCTCTAAGATATTTGCAGGCGTACCAACGCCCATCAGATAAGTCGGTTTTTCTTTGGGCAGATACGGCACCACTGCTTCGATCATCTCATACATTTGCTCATGGCTTTCGCCCACAGCAAGACCGCCGATGGCGTATCCCGGCAGCTCCAGTTCGGCAATGCGTTTTGCATGTTCAATGCGGATATCGGCATATACCGCACCCTGATTGATACCGAAAAGCATTTGTCCGGGGTTCACAGTATCTTCCAGCGCATTTAGTCGATCCAGCTCTTTTTTACAGCGCTCCAGCCATCTGGTGGTTCTATCCACGGATGGCTGCACATAGTTTCGATCAGCAAGCGCCGGGGGACATTCATCGAAAGCCATGGCAATATCGGATCCCAGATTGGACTGGATCTGAATGCTTTCCTCCGGACCCATGAAAATCTTGTGCCCGTCGATATGTGAACGGAAGGTCACGCCTTCTTCTTTGATCTTGCGCAGTCCCGCAAGCGAGAACACCTGAAATCCACCGCTGTCTGTCAGGATCGGTTTATCCCATACCATGAACTTGTGCAATCCGCCCATGTCATGGATCAGCTTATCACCGGTCCGTACATGCAAATGATAGGTATTGGATAGCTGGATCTGCGTACCGATATTCTCGAGATCCTCTGTCCCTACTGCGCCCTTGATAACGCCCACCGTACCTACATTCATGAATACAGGCGTCTGTACTGTGCCGTGTGGAGTTGTAAATTCGCCCCGTTTCGCAGAGCCTTCTGTTTTGAGTAATTTATACATGAGTTACTTCCGATTCTGTTTTATTCCCATTCCATTTTTGAATCTCAGATTGATCAATTCCCCGTTTATTCTCAATGCTATCTTAGCATCCCAACATATTCTTCCAGCGTCAGATCATGCTCCATGATATACGCTGCCGTTTCCTTCCCCACATACCGGAAATGCCAGGGTTCAAACTCGATGCCGGTGATATCCTCTTTGCCTTCAGGATAGCGCAAAATAAAACCATACTCTGCACAATGCTCCTTCAGCCAGATACCGCCCTCAGAATCCGCATAAGCTGCATCCAAAGTGATATGCTTTTTCGTCGTCAGATCCACCGCCAGTCCGATCTCATGCTCACTGCTGCCGGGGATAGTCACCGCCTGCGCAGTTTCCCGGAACGCATCCAGATAACTGCTTCCATGCCGCATGCTGCGGCTTACCTTTTCATCAAAAAGTCTTTGCTGCTTTTCCCGGCTTCGATATGGTGAGATCACTAACAAAAGCACTCCGTCTTCTTTCGCCGCTGAGAGCATATCATCCAGCGCCCCGGTGATCCTTTCATCCACCATTAGGCCATTATGAATCCTGCCAGTTTCAAAGATATAATTATTCGGGATCGGATGCTGTTTGTTTACCAGGATCAATCGCCACTCATCGGGATCCTGATCCGGGAAATCGCCTTCGGGCTCTGCGATGGCAATTGACGGTAAATACCAAAGGATCATGCACATGATCACAACAATAAATGCAACAGCTGCATTATACTTTTTCCTTCTTTTTCTCATGTTTCTATACTACCATAGCAACGCTGTATTTTCAATCTGACTCTCACTCCCCATATCGATCCCGATCCGTTACTTTTCCAACGATAAACTGCTCTGTATTCTTGTCATAATTCAGCTCCGTCACAAGATATTTATGATAGTCCGTATAATCATCCGTGGTCGTTGTAAAGATGCCCGGCTCATCCTGGTAAAATCCCTGGATCTGCATGGAGATATCCAGTTCATAAGGCTTACCGTCTTTGACGCCGAACACAAAGGTCAGCCATCCGCTTCCATATCCGCCACAGTCCGCATAAAAGAAGCCTTTGCCCGCTTCGGAATAATCCATGTAATAACCGGTCTGGGATTCATATAATGACAGTCCTTTGAAATCTGTCCCCACCTTGGTTGTCGATCCGTCATTTCCGATAAACCACACGGCATCCACCAGATAGCCCCCCATCTCATCCGACTCTCCGGTGGCAACAGACTCCTCGTATACACCATC
>JAFZNL010000340.1 GCA_017550925.1 Lachnospiraceae bacterium
GATGCTCATGTTCGTCGTGGTCATGATGATGCTCATGCTCATCGTGGTCATGATGATGCTCATGCTCATCGTGGTCGTGATGATGCTCATGCTCATCGTGGTCGTGATGATGGTGATGATGTTCATGCTCATCCTTTGCCATTGCCATCACTTCCGCTAAGAGTTCTTTCTCCAGATCATGGGCATTTTCGATGGCCTCCAACATCTTCTCCCCTGTCAGTTTATCCCAGGGTGTCGTTACGATCTGCGCCTTTGCATTATGCTCACGGATCAAGGCAATGCAAGCATCGATCTTGTCCTGGCTCATTTCACCGGTCCTGCTCAAAATGATCGTTCCCGCATGCTCGATCTGATTCTCAAAAAACTCTCCAAAGTTCTTTAAGTAGGTCTTGCACTTTTTCGCATCAACAACGGCCACAGCACTGTTTAAATGAACGCCCTGGGGAGCGGTTGCCCCTTCTACGGCACGCATGACATCTGACAGTTTGCCAACGCCCGAAGGCTCAATTAAAACACGGTCCGGCGAATACTTGTCAAGCACCTCTTTTAATGATGTTGCAAAATCACCTACCAACGAACAACAGATACAGCCTGAATTCATCTCCGTGATCTCAATCCCGGACTCCTTCAAAAAGCCGCCGTCAATGCCGATCTCACCGAATTCATTTTCAATCAGCACCACCTGCTCGCCGCCAAGGGCTTCTTTTAACAGTTTCTTGATCAATGTTGTTTTTCCCGCACCCAAAAAACCGGATACGATGTCTATCTTTGTCATTTTTTCCTCCTGTTTTTTCCCACCGGCTTCCCCTTGGAAGGAAGCTGGCTGATAAGGGGTAATACTTTTTTAATTTCCGTCCGCAGAAGGGATGAGTCGGACGATAAGCCGGGTTCTGTCTTGGGTGATCATCTGTCTAGACCTGCCGTTGCCGACAGGCTCAAGCGACCTACCTGGAAACCCAGCGGGCCACTGCATTGTTCCCTGTTTGGTCTTGCTTCGGATGGAGTTTACATCTGCCCCTGCCGTTACCGTCAGGGCGGTAGTCTCTTACACTGCCATTTCACCCTTACCGCAATAGCGGCGGTATCATTTCTGTTGCACTGGTCTGGGAGTCGCCTCCACCGGACGTTATCCGGCATCCTGCCCTGTAAAGCCCGGACTTTCCTCACCTGCCAAAAGGCAGCCGCGATCACCTGTCCGGCTCATCCCTTCTGAGACGGAATCTGCCAAAAGCTTGACCCTGTCTTTTCCATACAGCTCTCTGCTTTCGCACAACATTTAATTATATCACTTCTTACAATCCGTGGCAAACGAAATATTGACTTAAATCAGTATCTCATTTGCCACCTGCAATTTGAAATTCACTTTTTAAGTTCGCTTATTTCTTATACCGGGAAACAGCTGCCGCCCACAAACTCACGCACAAGAGAATTGTTCGGCAGATTCTCGGAGCTGACACCCAGGAAATAATCCAGGAACTTCAGCAACCTCTTTGCCTCATTATACTCCGGCTCCTCCGGCGTGATGGAAAACAGCAGCGGTTCTGCGAACTGTTTGATCACTGCCAGCTCATAGATCAGAGCGCTGTTAAAGAAGGCATCTGCATTCTCCTGGAAGGGGAAGATATACTCTTCCTCTCCTTTTCTGACAGAATACCACATGCCGATGGTCCGCTGGGCACTGTTGCCTCTGGTTCTGGCATCCCGCACCATTCTGCGAAGAAGCCTGGTATCCGTGGTGGGGATCCGGTTATGCTCATCAATATTCAGGCTGGTAAGAGCACTGATATAGATCTTGAATTTACTCTCATTGGGCAGGGAATAACTCATCTTGTCATTCAGTCCGTGGATACCCTCCAGCACCAGGATATCATCTTTACCAAGCTGCTTATAATTTCCGCGGTATTCACGAAGTCCTGTCTTGAAATTAAAGGTGGGCAGTTCCACGCGTTCGCCGTTCAGGAGCCTGAGCATATCCTTATTGAACAGCTCCACATCCAGTGCTTCCAGGCATTCAAAATTGTAATTGCCATCTTCATCCTTGGGGGTATGCTCACGGTCTACAAAATAGTCATCAAGGGCAATAGGATGCGGATTCAGGCCAAGGGTCCGAAGCTGAATGGAAAGCCTGTGTGAAAAAGATGTCTTACCGCTGGAGGAAGGTCCTGCGATCATAACAAATTTCACACCGCCGCGATTTGCGATCTCCTTTGCGATCTCACCGATCCTGCGTTCCTGAAGTGCCTCCTGTACCAGGATCAGGTCGGAGAGATTTCCCATGCAGATCTGATCGTTCAGATCACCTACGGTATCGATCCCCAGCGTCGTTCCCCAGTCATTTGCCTGATTCAGCGTTTCAAACAGTTTTTCCCTGGGAACAAACTCCGTGACCACATCCGGCGTTGGTGTTCCCGGCAGATTCAAAATGATACCGTCTTTATAGGTCAACAGCTCAAAATAACGAACATAGCTTGTATCCGGCAGCATATAACCATAAAAATAATCCTGATATCCGTCCAGCTCATAAACATTGATATAGGAGCTCATTCTATAACGAAACAGCTTGACTTTATCGGACATTCCGGCTTTTTCAAACAGCTTTACTGCTTCAGCCTTCGGATAGGTTGTTTTTGTGATCGGTATTTCATCTTCACACATCTTTTTCATAAAATCCGTCAGTGTCTTAATCTCCTCCTGCGTGATTACATGATCCTTTACACTGATGTAATAACCGTTTCCAATGGCAAATTCCACCTTCACCTGATCCGGCCTGAGGAAGGGCAAGGTTCTGTCGATCGCCACCAACAGCATCATGGTCGCGGTACGAACATAGGCTTTATGTCCTGCAGAACTTTTCATTGTCAAAAAATCAACTTCAGCATCTTTCGAGACGTATTTACCCAGTTCCTGGATCCTGCCGTCTACCAGTGCCAGTGCAATATCACTGTCAACCCTGTCAGAGTAAGCCTTTGCTAACTCTTTCATCGTCACTTTTTCTTCAAAACTCTTCTTTTCCCCGCAAATAGTTAATTCAAACAAAGCTATACCTCCTGTTATTTATGTATTTCGAACCTATGATCGATCATTTCTCAGAGCGTGTGGAACGGGCATCTTGCCTCATCCGGGATCACTGTCAGCGTCGGGAAATTCCGGCTTAAAAACTCTGCCATGTAAGGAACGAAAATCTGTTCCAAACCGTAGTGTCCCGCGTCGATCACAGCCAATCCCTGTTCCCATGCATCAATCCCGTTATGATGGGAAATATCGCCGGTGATCATAACTTCCGCGCCGGCTTTAATGGCATCCTGTATCATGGAACTACCGCTGCCGGGCAGGATCGCCGCCCGTTCGATCTCCAGATCCCCGTCACCGAATACCCGGACGCTTTCCGCATGAAAATGCTCTTTGACATAAAGGGCGCATTCATCCAGCGTCATCAGTTTCGGCAGTCTTCCGAAACGCCCGAAACCCTCTTTGGAAATATCATCCTCAAAAGTGATAGAAAGAACCTCCCTTTGCTTGAGGCCTAGCGTATCTGCTGCCGCATCAGCCATTCCCATGATATCAAAATTTGTATGCATAGCATACAGGGCAATATTTCGGCTTGCCAGTTTCAGCACCCTTTTTCCGACAAAATCATCCGTGCTGACTTTTTTCAGCCCTCCGAAGATCAACGGATGATGTGTCAAGATCAGCTGTGCGTCATTCTCAGCCGCCTTTCTGATCACATCCGCGGTAGCATCCAGTGCAATGTAAACACAGGATATCTCCGTGCTTCTCTTCCCCACCAAAAGGCCGCAATTATCCCAGCTCTCCGCATAAGTTAAGGGTGAATGTTCTTCCAGTTTTTCAAGGATCTGATCCAGTCTCATTTTCGCCCCTCCACACAAAACGTATCAATCGTTTTCCGATTCCATATTTCAAAATCGCAATTTTCACTACACGCCTTACATATCGAAATGTCTCAACGCCTCATCCAGATAATACAGTTTTTTCTCGATACCGTCTCTGTCTTCGTGATCATCTGAAAGATTACCTTTGATCTTTGTATAATTCTCATGCTGTGCAAGCAGCCACTCCTTCAGCATAGGATGTTTCTTTTCCAAAAGGCGCGGTCCAAACCGATCTGCAATCTCCGTTTCCCTACTATCCCGTTTTCTGTCATCCCGCATCTTTTTTGCGTGCATCATGACATAGAACTTGCCGTCCTCCTTTACCATATCCTCTGTGAGGATCTGATAAGAATGCTTGCGCAGGCATTGCCTGACTTCCTGCCAGGAAAGCTGCGGTTGCAGAACAAGATGCTGCGGGAGGGCTTCTCTGCCTGCGCACTCATTCAGGATATCGCAGATCAGCATTCCCCCCATGCCGGCGATCACAGCAGCATCTACAGACGTCGCTGTCATTACCGTTTTCTTTTGTTGTTTTGGTCCATCACCATTGGCGCCATAACCATGCGGCCCGATATGGGAAAGTCCGTCTGACAACACCGTTTCGATCTTTTCCTCCAGACCATACTGCGCAACATGCTCCTTAGCCCTTTCCAGCGGTCCCGGTCTGACATCGCTGGCGATAACCCTGTCTGTAATCCCCTTTTGTACCAGCGTTATGGATACCCATCCATGATCACAGCCGACATCCGCTACTGTGCCGTAATGAGCGCCGCCCTCGCCCAGCAGGTCAACAATAGCCTGCAGACGATGTGAAAGATGTGGTAGTTTCATATTTGTTATTCCCATCCGCAGAATCATCCGCCAAATTGCTACGCAATTCGTCGGATGAGCGGCATTCGCCGCATAAAATCCGGTTGCAATTCGTCCCTGTCTGCATGCAGCCGGTACGATTGCGACCGGATTTTGCTCTGCTCATTGTCAATCCAGGTAGTCCCGCAGTTTCCTGCTGCGGCTGGGATGACGAAGTTTTCTGAGCGCTTTTGCTTCAATCTGACGGATACGCTCTCGGGTAACATTAAACTCCTTACCCACCTCTTCCAATGTTCTGGCATTTCCGTCTTCCAGGCCAAACCGGAGTTTCAGCACCTTCTGCTCACGCTCAGTCAAAGTATCCAGTACCTCATTGAGCTGTTCACGAAGCAGTGTAAACGCAGCTGCATCAGCCGGTACCGGCACATTATCATCCTGGATAAAGTCTCCGAGGTGAGAATCTTCCTCCTCACCGATGGGGGTTTCCAAAGACACCGGCTCCTGGGAGATCTTGATGATCTCTCGAACCCTGTCTTCCGGCATCTTCATTTCCACCGCAATCTCTTCCGGCGTAGGTTCACGTCCCAGCTCCTGCAGCAGCTGTCTGCTGACACGGATCAGTTTATTGATGGTTTCAACCATATGCACAGGAATTCTGATGGTTCTTGCCTGGTCGGCAATGGCTCTTGTGATGGCCTGACGGATCCACCAGGTTGCGTATGTTGAAAACTTATAGCCTTTTCGATAATCAAATTTCTCTACTGCTTTGATCAGGCCGAGGTTTCCTTCCTGGATCAGATCCAAAAACAGCATGCCTCTGCCCACATATCTTTTTGCAATGGAAACCACCAGCCTTAAGTTTGCCTCAGCTAACTTTTTCTTGGCTTCTTCATCGCCCTTTTCCATCTTTTTCGCCAGCTCGATCTCCTCATCAGCAGAAAGCAGCGGCACCTTGCCGATCTCCTTTAAGTACATGCGGACAGGATCTTCAATATTGATGCCATCAGGAACACTCAGATCGATGTTCTCAACATCTACCTCTTCTTCCTCCGCAAGAAGCATTTCCTCATCAGGCTCATCGTCATCACTCATCCTGAGGACGTCAACGCCGTTCTTTTCCAAATATTCAATAGCTGAGTCAAGCAGATCATCTTCAAGCTGCAGATCCGAAAAGAAATCCACAACTTCCTGATAATCCATCATATTCTTTTTGGTCTTTGCAAGCTTTAGGAGCTTTGTTTGTTTTTCTTCAATCTTTGCCTTCAGCTGCGGATCGATCTCCTGTGGCTGGTCTGTTTCTTTTCCATCCGCTTCATCAAAAGCTACATCCGCTGTTTCATCACCCTGTTCATCAGCCTTAGCGGATTTCTTACTGCCGGATTTCTTTGCATCTGCCTTTCCCGCTGCTGATTTCCTGGATGTTTTTTTCGAAGGCATTTCAACGATTTCTTCTTCGATCTCAACTTCCTGTACTACAACTTCCTCAGCCTTGGCAGCCGCTTTCTTCGACGTCGTCTTCGCCGTTTTCTTCATAGCGTTTTTTTTCTCTGCCGCCGGTTTTGACTGTGTATCCTTTTTCGCAGTCTTTGTTTCTTTCTCCGGCTTTGCAGCCTTAGAGGATGCGGTTTTTGCAGAGGACTTTGCTGCTTTTGTTTCCTTCGCCTTAGCTGAAGGTTTTGCCGCTTCCGCCTTGGTTTCCTTCTTAGCAGCCGCTTTCTTTACCGGCTTTTCCGCCGCTTTTGTTTCCTTGCTCTTCGTCTCTTTCGACTTTGCAGCAGCTGCCTTCGCAGTAGTTGCTTTCGCGGCTGTCTTCTTAGGCGTCTCTTTTGACTGAGCCTGTTTCGTTGTTTTCGTTGCCATAATGTTTCTCCTTTGCTGTCTATCAAACCAAAAAGCTGCGCTTTTTCAGTTCCTCTGTTTTTCTTTTGCACTCTCTAAGCTGATCGAGAGGTGCGGTGGCCGATATCTTTTCATAGACCGTATTTTTCACAAAAAGCAATGCTTCCTTAAATGCTTTTTCTTCGAGTGCGGGATCCCGTTGTCTGGCGCCTTCATCATATTGGAGGCCCATCGCATCTTCTTTTGCCTGAAAGATCGCTGCTGCCAGACCCTGCTGCTCTTCGTCTGCAAATCTGCTGACAAAGGCCGCCGGCTCAATGGTTCTGCCCGCTTCCAATTCTTCAAAAAGCATTGCTGCCATGGTCTCAATTCCTGCCGGCTCAAAATCAGATGGGAATAAGTCGCCCTTTATCTTCTCATATAAACCCGGTTCGTCTGCTATATACGACAGGACAAGGCAGCTGCTGCGCCGTATTTTTTCAAGACGGTATTCTTCGCTTCTAACCCTTCCGGGAAGTGGTCTGGGGCGTCCTGCCGCAACTTCCTCTTCCTCGTTTTTCTCGCGCTTATACCGCTTATCCTGATTTGCCAGCCGCATCGCGGTACTTCTGACAGACTCCCGCATCATATCCGTCTTGATCTGATACTTATCTGCAATGGCTGTCAGATAATTTTCACGCTGCATCTCATCTTCGAAGGAACACAGATGCTCTGCGATGGCATTGTAAAATGCGGTTTTTCCGTCGGGATCTGCCAGGTCAAACTGTCTTTCCAACATCCGGATCTCAAAAAAGAATCCGTTCTCCGCTTCCTTCATCCGTTCGGCAAAGGCCTCGGCGCCCTTTCCCTTGATAAACTCATCCGGATCCTTATAAGGCAGCAGGTCCATGACCTTGACAGCGATCCCTGCATTCCGAAGGATCTCGATATTCCTAAGCGCCGCCTTGATACCAGGTCCGTCACTGTCCGGCGTCATGATCACCTGCTTGACATATCGCTTGATCAGCATCGCCTGCTGATCTGTAAACGCCGTTCCCAGTGCTGCCACAGCCTGGGTAAAACCGGCCTGGTGCATGGCGATCACATCCATATAGCCTTCGCAAAGGATGAAATGGTCTTGCCTGCTGGTCCTGGCCCAGTTCAGTCCGTAGAGATTTTTACTTTTATTAAAAATATCCGTTTCCGGTGAATTCAAATACTTTGGTTTCCCGTCACCCATCACGCGACCGCCAAAAGCAATGACACGATGATTGATGTCCTGGATCGGGAACATCACGCGGTTCCAGAATTTGCC
>JAFZNL010000034.1 GCA_017550925.1 Lachnospiraceae bacterium
ATGCAATGAAGGACGCCTGGGAAAAGGCAAAGGCTATACAGGAGAAAGAGAAAGCGCGTCTTGGCGGATTGGAAGATGATCTGAAAAAGGCAGAGACGAAGATCGGAGAGCTGACAGATTATCTTTTGAAAAACAGTGCTGATGAAGGCCTGGAAGGGGTACTTGCGTCTTATGATGAGAAAATGAAACAATGGGAAAAAGCAGATGCGCAGCGCTCGCAGGCAGAAGAAAAACGTGCTGCATACGCGGGTACGCAGGAGCGATTAATAAAGCAGATTGAGGAATTGAAAAAACAGAGAGATGAAGCTGAGCAGGCGCTCTATAGCCTGGTGAGCAGTAAATACTTGCTGGTTGCCGATATCCTGCGCAGAGATCTGAAACCCGGATCTGTCTGTCCGGTATGCGGGAAAGAATATGTATCAAATAACGATGCGGACAGGAAGGAGATGCATGTCTATCCGCAAACCGGTCTGGATGAGGAACAGGGTCAGGTTGCTGCGGATATTTCCGCACTGGTCGAAGATCTGGAGACAAAAAAGAAGGATGTAGAATCTGCTGAGGGAAAACTCCGTGATGCGGAACAGGGGATAAAGATCGCAGAGCAGGATGCAGATGCAGGAAAGGCAGCTATGGAAGCGCTTCTTGCTGAGTGCAATGCCTTGTTGCAGCCCTGGGGGAAAAAGGCAGATGGTCAAACGAGCGGAGCGGATTTTGAAGAGATAAAAAAGGAGTTAAGTGAGCGGAAAGACAGGTATAAGACAACAACTGGGGAGTTGGAAAAGATCAAGCTGGAGTCTGAAGCGAAAAAGGCGGAGATAAGCAGCGTTGATCTGAAGCGGCTGCAGGAAAATGAGGAAATCGCAGATCGGGATCTCAGACAGGCTGAGGCGGAATATCAAAAGCTGGAAAAAGACAGACGGGATCTGTTCGGCACGCAGTCAGTAGATGAGATTGAAAGTGCTTTTGATGCAGATATCCGAAAAAAGGAACTTGAGAAAAAAGAGACTGAAAAAAATCTGCAGGAAATGATCAATAAATGTGATGTAAAGCAGGCGGAGATCAAAGGACTGGCAGAGCAGAACAAAAAGCTGGAACAAACGCAAAGTGAGCTGGAAAAGAGTTTCCGTGAAAAACTGATGAAGAATAAGTTTTCTTCCGAAGGAGAGTTTTTAAGCTGCCTGAGGTCTGAGGAGACTGTGAATGAGCTGAAAGGAAAGACCAAAGAATACGAACATAAAAAGACGGTGGCAGAGACAACCTATGAAAACGCCAAAAAAGCGGTTGAGGCACTGCGGGCTGAATCTTTGACCCGGGAGTCCGGCGAAGAACTCAATGAAAAGAAAAACAGGCTGGAGGAGCTGAAGACCGAAGGGAATCAGAAACTTGGCGGACTGGAAGAACAATTAAGGCGGGATGACCGGAACAAAAAGGACTGGTCGGAGGCGGATGCAAAGCTGCAAAAGCTGGGAGCAGATGCGGAGATTTATGACAGGATCAATAAAATGCTCGGTGTAAAGGACGGGGCTGATTTTGAGGTATTCGTACAGGGGATTGCCATGGCAAGCCTTCTCGGGAAAGCGAACGCTTATCTGCAGGGCATCATTCCGCAATATTGTCTGGTACAAAGAGCTGAAAATTCCGTGGATTTTATCGTACATGAAACGATGGACGACCTTACGGTGATCAAACGGGAAGTGACAAACTTCAGCGGTGGCGAGAAGTTTATTATCAGTCTGTCATTGGCCCTTGCAATGGCAGAGTTTGCCGGTCGAAAAGGCGGCGTGCAGTGCATATTCCTGGATGAAGGATTCGGAACACTGAGCGGAGCGCCTCTGCAGGATGCGATCAACGCGCTGAAAAAGCTTCAGAACACCGGAAAGATGCTTGGGATCATTACGCATATTGATGCCGTGATACAGGAGTTTAACCGGATCGAAGCGGTAAGAGTCGGAGAAAAGAGCATATTGTCCGGACCGGGAGTCCATTATACGGAAGCGCATGGAAAGCAGCGCAAAAAGAAAGCAAAGTAGCATCAAGTCTCCAATTGCTTCCGCAGTCCCTTCGGATAGTGGTTTTTGACAATGCCGCCGGAGGACTTACCCCAGCCGATGCCGATCCCGGCTGCGCAGACCAGAGTCCATCCTTTCTGATCTGTGGCGGGCAGGGTATTGCCGGCGAAATAATCCTGTAGGCAGCGGGCGTCAGCTTTACAGATATCATTCTGAGTGCCGGTGGGATCATTAGTGGTTTTGTTATCTGTAGATAAGTGGTTTGCATAATGAATAACATCTTGTGAGGTCAAAGCCCTCGCCAAAGCCAGAGAAGGTTCAAAACGGTCATTTCTCAGTGTGCCCAGGTGCAGGCCGGGACGCTGCACCTTGACGCCGTCAGGTGCGGGGCAGCCTTCCGGCAGCAGATAGATCTGCTGACCCAGGGCATAAAGACGGGATGTATCACCGGAGCGAACCGCCGTTGCAAAGGGTGCATCACAAGAAGCATTTATGGTATCTTCAAAGAAAGTATAAAGCGGTTTGTAAAGAGCGGCATCTGATGTTTGTTTTTTACCAGACCGCTTTTTCTTTTGTTTGCCTTTTGAGCGATTTTCATTTATTTCATAGATATCAGAAGTGGTCCGGAGACCGGAAGCGGATTTTATTACATCATCCGTATTGATGCCATCTGTTGTTTTTTCCATGTCAGCGCCCATGCCCCCTTTCTCCATCACAGCCGCAAAATGCCCCTCTCCGGGTGCCAGATGCGGATAAATGCGATAACATCCGGGGGCAGTCGCGGAAACGCCGTAGGAAGGCAAATTTGCGAGATGAAAAGCAGCAGAATGATCGGATGCTTCTAATGATTTAGAATCAGTTCCCGTTGTTACCGGGTTGTACTCCGGATGCCGTTGCAGAAACTCTTTAATGACACTTTCATTTTCCTCTTCGGAAAAAGTGCAGGTAGAATAGACCAGCCTTCCGCCAGGACGGAGCATGACATGTGCGCTTTCCAGGATCATCAGCTGCCGCTGGCTGCACATGGTGACATTTTCAGGGCTCCATTCAAGCGCTGCTTCCGGATGTTTGCGGAACATGCCTTCACCGGAGCAGGGAGCATCCACTAAGACGCGATCAAAGAAAAAAGGAAACCGGGCAGCAAGGCGGGCAGGATCTTCGTTTGTAACAAGTGCATTGGCAATCCCCATCCGCTCGATGTTTTCCGAAAGGATGGCAGCACGCGCCGGATGGATCTCGTTGCTGACAAGAAGTCCCAGTCCTTTCATTGCCATGCCGATCTGAACGGACTTTCCGCCGGGAGCAGCGCACAGGTCCAGGATTTTTTCGCTTGGTTGCGGGTCAAGGAGTCTGCCTGGCAGCATGGCACTGGCTTCCTGCATGTAGTAAAAACCGGCTTCATGCAGGATATTCTTGCCGGGCCTGGATGCCGGATCAAAGTACAGTCCATCCGGATCCCAGGGGACACTTGAATCCGAAGAAAGCAAACCCGCCTCCTTGCTCAGGGCAAGCGCGGCCTCTTTATCCATCCGCAGGGTATTGAGCCGGAGGGTTCCTGCCACAGGCTTTCTGTAGCTTTCTAAGAACGCCGGAAAGGCATCCCAGAGCTGCTGTTTCATCCGGGTCGTAAACGCCTCCGGGAGGGTGTTTATATCATAGGTTTCATTATCTTCAATCTTTGGCATGATTTTTCAAGATTTCCTTCATTTTGTGTGCTGATCTGACACCATATCTGTTATGTATACCAATACTATACCCAACATTTAGGGGTAAAACAAGGAAAAACAGGGCAAAAATGACGGATAATGCCCATTTTTTCAATAAATACGGGTGTTTTTCACACTTTTTTTACCCGAAACCCTTGAAATATCGGCGTTTCTGGTGTATTCTATTGCAGTAAGCAATTCGGATCCGAAACTGATTGCCCGCACCAAATCGGTGCTTAATATAAAGGCAAATAAAAGAAGGGAGAATTATTATGAACAAAACAGAACTTGTAGCAGCGGTAGCCGAGAAGGCTGAGATCACCAAGAAAGACGCTGCAGCAGCTGTTGAAGCTGTATTTGAGGTAATTGGTGATGAGATGCAGAAGAAAGAGAAAGTACAGCTGATCGGCTTTGGTACTTTCCAGACTTCCGAGCGTAAGGCTCGCACAGGCCGCAATCCTCAGACCGGCGCTGACATCAAGATCGCAGCAGCTACACTTCCTGCTTTCAAGGCTGGTAAGGCTCTGAAGGAGAAAGTAAACAGCAAGCCCGCTAAGAAGGCAGCTAAGAAGAAAAAATAAGTTGGTTTTGTGAAAACAAACGATACTCCGCCGGGGGCAACCCCGGCGGTTTTCGTAAGAAGAGACAAAGACGATCCATAAGA
>JAFZNL010000341.1 GCA_017550925.1 Lachnospiraceae bacterium
GAACGATGGCAGAGCAAACGCCCTCCAATACCTTGGGCAGCGCGCCCAGATACAGCCGGTTAATCGTCAGAGAGAGCATGGAATTATCGTATTTTGCCTGATAGCCTAAGATCTTTCCTACCAGCTCGCCTTCCGATCCACTGGATTTTATGGTTTCTGCCATGGAAATTCCGGAAAGCATCATACCGGACATTTTACCCTGGTCCCTGGAAAGTCCCCTTGCGATATTACCGGTATTTCTTGAGATCAGCAGGATCAGTATTACCTGCAAAATGCCGAAACACAGGGTCGCCAGCGCCATCTGCGGACTTAAGATGAGCATCAGGATAAACAGAACCAAAAGCAGATAGAAATCCATAACCGCCGGGATCAGCCGGTCAAAGATCACCGATGCAACTTCCGCACTGCTTTCCACCCTTGATACAATATCTCCGTCAAAACGCTGTGCAAAAAACTGGGCCGGAAGCCGCAGGATCTTCCATAACAAAGTGGTAGTCGTCCGGATCCTGTACTTAGCCTTCAGCCGTGAAAGCCACATGCGTTCCATAAATCCTGTCAAAAATGCTCCTAACGCTACCAAAGCCATGATGACCAAAAGGGGCATCATCCACTCATCGGCCTGTTCGAGCAGTATTTTATCCGTAAAGATCTTATAAATAAAGGGCGTGAACAGCCTGAGGACGGAAAAAATCCCTCCCACGATGACGATCATGCGGACAGCAAAATGAATTCCTTCAAAGCCGTCTTTTAAATAATTTACATTGTTCTTTTCACTGCCCATGGGTTCAAAATCATCTTCCGGCTCAAAGAACAGCGCAACGCCGGTAAAGGATTTGCAGAAGATGTCCCACTCCACAGTGACTTTTCCCGCCGCAGGATCATGCAGCATCACCTTGTCCTTTTTGATGCCGGCTACCACAAGAAAATGATTAAAATCCCAATGGATAATAGCAGGAAACTGATTCTTTTCCCGGAACTTCTCTGCGGTCAACTTAAAAGCGGACACCTTCAGGCGGTGCCGCTTGGCTGCAAGCGCGATATATTTTGCTGTACTGCCGTCTCTTGTGACATTACAGTCAACCCTCATTTTTTCCAGAGGAATATGTCTTCCGTAATATCCCAGGATCATTGTCAGGGATGCCGCGCCACATTCCACGGCTTCCATCTGCAGGATCACCGGCAGCTTGTGTTTCACTTTCTTCATCTTGTTTCTCCGGATTTTTTTCCGTCAACTGAAATCATATTGATCGTATGCTAAATGCCTTTGAATACCCATCGCTTAGTTCGCCAGCAGCAGCTCATAGGGATGGTATTCTTTCTTCAGGATCCTGACATTGCACTGGTCACCCGATTTGACTGTCAGATCCCTTCCTTTTTCGTTGGACCAGTTATACTCGCCGCTTCCATCGGAAGCAACCCCAAGCTGAATGGTGATCTGTACGCAGCTGGTTTCCGGCAGCAGCTCTTTTACATAATCCATACTGCCCATATGGCGGATGATGCTGTTTTCCGTTACCAGCGTACTGGAGATTTCTGAGATCATCCCCTCGATATAACCATATTCTTCCCTGGAAACATAAGAGGGGGTGATCTGTGCCGGCATACCTACGGAAAAAGCGCCTGCCTCGTCCTTCGGCACATAAATATATACTTCGTTATAACTGTAATCGCTGTGGGGAATGATCGTTGCCACAACGTCGCCCTTTGCCACTGCATCATTCTTCAGCGCGATATCCTGCACCACGCCATCGGTATTGCAGCGGATGACGGTTTTTCTGTTATAATCATTGATCTGCGAAAGGATCCTGTTGTATTCATCGCTGCCCTGCGTGGCTTCGGCAAGCTGTGCATTCAGCTCATCGATCTGCCGGCTGACATCCTCATCCGTCAGATAAGCGATCACATCCCCGTCAGATACCCTGTCGCCTTCATTGACCAGCACATCGGAAATGACTGCATCTACTTCCGAATTCAGCCGCACTACTTTATTATGGTCAAAAATAACGCCGTTATACTCAAGGCCGTTGGAAATAATCCCGACAAACATCCATATGACCGCAGCGATCACGCCGAGAATAACCGCGATAAACATGGTAAGGGATCCGTTTGTGATCAGTTTTACCTGTTCATCCAGCTGTTCGGGTGAAGACAATTGCTGCATTGCCTCTTCATTAAAGAGTTCACTCTTCATGTCTTTCGCTCCTTTTAATTGATCAGAAGTTTTTCGACTCCGTAATTACTTACCGGACACACTTATGGCATTTACTCTTCTGCCGGCACAAAATGCCCGTTACGGCAGATATAAACCGGCGCATCCTCCACGCTCAGACATCCGTTTTCGTCAAACCTGATATTACCGCCGATACTCTGATATCCGTCTTCTTTTTTGACAAGTTTCATGACCTGGTCCGTCCTTCCGCCCGTCACCTCCCAGTATGCGCCCATCATTGTCATCAGGTCATAATACTGCAGCGCTACAGGAGAAAACTCAAGACCTGTTTCACTTTCATACTCTTCAATAAAATTGTCTAAAACCTCTGATTTCGTATAAGGATAATTGGGAATGATGGATACGCCTTCGAGCGTATTGCCATAATCCCGCAGGATCTCCGGACTGTCAATAGCATAATCACCTACCAGAACAAGATTCTGTCCGCTTTCGGAAAGCTTGCTGAGCAGCCATGCGCAGTCTTCCTGATTATAGAAATTGGCTACCACTGTATCTACCTTGTACTGTGTGCACTTCAGCAGCAGCTCGGATAATTCCGAAACCTGGAACGGTCCTGTCTGGGTATGCACGACCCGGATATTGTCGTCCTGACTGATCTGCGACTGCAGGCCGCGGATCTCATCCTGCTCAAAAATAGTATCCGAATGACATAGTGCCACATTTTTGGCGCCGTTCTTTTGCAGGTTTTTCCCGATCTCTCTGCCGATAGTCTTGCCACTCATAAAGTCGGCGATAAAATACTCATAACCCGATTCGCCCACTTCATCATAGCATCCCATTGTCACGATAAATGGCTTTTTGGCCTCTTCAAAAAAGGGCATCTCCGGTCCGATCGAGTCAAAGTTCTGGAAACTCATGACCATATCCACATCCGGGTCTGCGGCCAATGATTTGGCAAGGGCGATTCCTTTCACATAATCCCCTTCATCATCCACCACAGAAAGATCCACATGCACGCCGAACCGTTTCTCTAACGTATCAAATGCCATCTTCAGTCCCGCATCGATCCCGTCGTCGATATGATAATAGTCGCCGCTGTCGAGGACGACAACATGCAGGATTCTCTCCTGCTCATCATTCTTTTTTGTCTTTTTGCTCCATATCACCTGAAGGATGCATCCCACAATGACGATGACCACAATTGCAGCCACATAGATCAGCCATTTCTTTTTCTTCATAGATTTCTCCTGTTACACCGTAATATATTCTTTATATTCCAGCGGCGCGTTATAGATCGTATGCTCCATATCCGGACTTAAATACTCCGGATATAAAATCTGGCAAAGCCGGATATCGCCCTTATGGATCTTATTGCATTTTCTCCCGGAATCCGTCTCGTCCACACTGTCGAGCTGGATCACCGTCTTGGTGCCATAGATATAATAGGGCAGTGCCAGCATCGTGATGTAATCGATCACGGAATCCTTCTTCCCACTGACATTGGTGATCTTCTGCAGATAAGAAGAATTCTCCACATAAGGACTTCTTTTTTCGTAAAACAGATTTACCAGTTTTTCATCCCTGTCATGTAACACACAGTATTCCACATCCGGAAACTTCTTTGCGATCTCTTCGATCAGTTTCAGATACATATCGGATATAATATGACACTCTCTCCTGAAATCCTCCATGCTCTGATCATGAAGAACCTGTGTCAAACCCTTTAAATCACTTTCCGCATACTTAAAATATGAGATGTCCGGCAGAGGGATCACGCATTTTGCGTGAAATACCTGGGCAAAAGAGAACAGATTATAGATACTGTCATATTCCTGCTTTGTTACGCCGGTTTTTCTGTTATCCAGCGTCACCTTTACGATCCTGGACCCATACTGCTGGGTAAATTCCTCCAAAGTCGCCTGGGTCTTATTCTCATTTAAGCACCGCCTGCCGCAGCAGCTGTCGAAACGTACCGCCGTTCCGTCGTCCAGTGTCAGGGTAAAGATCACTTCATCAATCCCAAACAGGCAGGGTCCCCCAACCATTCCGAGCTGCTCACCATATCCCATGGCCTCTTCCAAGGACCGGATATTGGAAATAAACAGCGGATACTTATTGGCTCCCGGCAAAGACAGGTCCTGCAGCACCTCCAGCCGTTTCTTCAGGTCGGCCAGCCAGGAGATAAAGACCGTATTTTTATAACAAAAGACTTTTCTCTCCTTCCAGGGAAAACCGAGTCTTTCCTCTATCTTTTTTTCCAGATCCTGCGTCAATTCGCCAATCTTTTTTGACAATTCTTTTCTGCGGATACGC
Organism: Lachnospiraceae bacterium; assembly: GCA_017550925.1. GTDB lineage: Bacteria > Bacillota > Clostridia > Lachnospirales > Lachnospiraceae > RGIG7926. Next base: position 4,484 of record JAFZNL010000341.1, read on the forward strand.
GCTTTTTCCGTTTCTTCGGGATCCATCCCTTTTTCCTTCAGCCGCGTTTTAATTTTTTTCAATTCGCTGACTGCTGCGTAGTATTCTTCATCTTCCGCATAGACTTCCTGCTGGACGGCAAAATAACCTCTGAGCACTTCAA
>JAFZNL010000342.1 GCA_017550925.1 Lachnospiraceae bacterium
TCCGGCAGGGCGCACAGCTCGCGAACTCTTTTCAGTATTGCGTCCAGATCCTGTGGATGGGGAGGCATAAAGGGCATGGAAAAATAAGCATTCCCTCCGGCAGCGGTTATCTTATCAACAATCGTCTGGTACGGGGTAAAGGTAAATCCGGCATGAAACTGTGCAGCCGCCAGCGCCTCTTTTAGTGAGTCCTCGTCCCAGATTTTTGTGCCATCTTCAGAAACCGAAACAGGCTCTGCGTTTTCTTTTTCGGTCAGCTGGTCTGAATTGGTAAAAACAGTCACATTCTTATCCAGTTTCGGATAGTACATATCCCATCCAAGCCAGCCGTGTTCGTTCGGATAAAGACCGCTCAAAAGAGAAGTGGTGGCTGCAACGGTTGTTGGCGGATAAACAGAATCGAAACTGCCGGTAAGATGCCGTCTGAAAAAACCGTCCTTGTTTAAGTGCTTTTCAAGGATCGAAATGCCCATGGCATCCAAAACCAGCAGGACGATATTTTTATGATCACCCTTCAAATACCTGTCTGCAAGTTTCAAAGTATCTGCAGTTGTCGGCGCGGAAAATTCTGCCAGCATGGAATTTGCCAGGTTGACCAGGCAGTTATGATAATCCGGAAGTATCGGAATGGAGTTCGTTTCTTTTTTCATCTTTGTCCTTTCATGCTGCAAATAGTGATCGTGGGATTGTTTGCGTACTGTTCTATAGGCCTGTCAGATTGCTTTCATACAGATTGTATCATAATTTCCGTGATGATGAAATATCGGCGCAATCTATTGTCATGCTAAATATGATGTGGTAGCCTACAATAGAAGGTAATACTGCGCAGAAACCCAGGAAATGTTCAGTGCAAAAATAAGATAAGGGAGGTAATTTTTCATGGAGATTAAGGTGGTTTTGGGTGATATCACAAAACAAAATGATGTACAGGCCATTGTAAATGCTGCAAATGAATCATTGCTTGGAGGTGGCGGGGTAGATGGCGCCATTCATCGCGCTGCCGGTCCGAAACTTTTGGAAGAATGCAGAACGCTCCATGGCTGCAAGACGGGTGAGGCAAAACTGACCGGGGCATACAACCTTCCTTGTGAGTACGTGATCCATACTGTTGGTCCGATCTGGAACGGCGGTAAGTATTCAGAGGCGGAATTACTCGCTGACTGTTATCGGAATTCTCTTAAGATTGCAAAAGAAAAGGGGATCAGAAAGGTAGCATTTCCCTCCATTTCAACAGGAGTTTTCGGATATCCGCTTGGAGATGCCGCGCAGGTAGCAGTCAGAACAGTTTTTGAAATAGCAAAAGAAAACCCGGATGCTTTTGATCTGATTGAATGGGTATGTTTAGATAGAAGAACATTGTCGGTATATGAAACACAGATCAAAGGTTTCCATGAAGATACAGAGGCGTAGCAGTATATATGCTGAATGAGCATTTATGAACGAGTATTTATTTAAAGAGTAAAAAAGTGAAGGCATAAGTACCTGTCAGGAAAAGAAATGAAAACAGAGAGTCTGAAATATCAATTAGATACTGAAGAAAACAGAGCGTTTTTGCGCACCGGCGCAAAAGCGCTTTTGGCATTTGGAAAACGCTTTCCATCGCCTGGTGGCGGTAGCTTTTACCTGGGGGATGACGGAACGCCATGGAAGGATCAGAGCCGTGAAACCTGGATCACATCACGGATGGTGCATGTGTACAGCATCGGCGCCATGATGGGATATGAGGGCGCGGCTGCGCTGGCGGCAGAGGGATTAAAAGGCCTGCAGGGTGAGCTGCGGGATCGTGAACATGGCGGTTTTTATGCAGGCAGAACGCCTGATGGCGGGATTTTGTCGGGAAAACATTGCTATGCCCATGCCTTTGTAATCCTGGCGGCAAGCAGTGCCTATCTGGCGGGGATTGAGGGCGCCGGGGAACTGTTGCAGTCTGCGATCAAAATCTATGATGAGCGTTTCTGGGACCCGGAGCAAGGGATGGCAGTGGATCTGTGGGATACTGATTTTTCTGTTTTAGATCCTTACCGCGGTCTGAACGCCAATATGCATTCCGTGGAAGCCTTTCTGGCGGTGGCGGATACGCTGGAAGATGAGACATATCATAAAAGAGCGGGCATGATCATCGACCGGGTTTTGGAATGGGCGAAGGAAAGTGATTACCGGATCCCTGAGCATTTTTCCGAGGATTGGAAACCGGAGTATGAAAAAAATGCGGATCATCCGGATGATCCATTCAAACCCTATGGGGCAACGCCGGGCCATGGCATGGAATGGGCCAGGCTGATCGCCCAGTGGTGCATGTCTGATTTTGCAGACAGATTGTGGGGCGGAGAGACGGAAAATAAAAGGCAGTATTACATAGAGCAGGCCTGCAGGCTGTTTGACAGAGCCATGGAAGATGCCTGGTCTGCGGATGGCGCAGAGGGGTTTGTCTATACTACAGACTGGAAGGGAAGACCGGTAGTCAGGGATCGGATGCACTGGACCCTTGCGGAAGGGATCAACACGGCAGCGGTTTTATATCGGATCACCGGGAATGAGAAATATGCGAAAGCCTATGAAAACTTTATGAGATACTTAGATAACTGTGTATTGGACCATGGCTGCGGCTCCTGGTACCATCAGCTGGATGAGAAAAACCGCTCGAAAGGTACGGTATGGCCGGGAAAGCCGGATCTGTATCATGCCTTCCAGGCGATGCTCATACCTTACGGACGGTGCGATGTTTCCATTGCAAAGCAGTTTGCGAAATGATCATTTGAAATTGCTGCCCAGCCATATCCTGCTGACAAGATCGATCAAAAACAGAATGATGATCAGACTGAAACAGATATTGTGAGTTTTGGAAGTCTTGAATTTTTCCTGCAGTTTTATGATGGCCGGCTGGAAGATACAGATGGCCAGCCAGATCAAAAGGCCAAACATGAGACCGGGCTCTAAAGCGATCCTGCCGTCAAAATTCATGAAGTATCCGGTATAATCCCAAAGGGGATAACCCACAACAGCTTCGATGATATAGCTGGCGATCAGCTCGGCAGTGACGGCAACGAGGGTGCCAACCACAAAAACCCAGACTGGTTTTTTGACCTTCAGCAGTTTAAAGATGCCCAGGATGATGAAAAAACCGAAGCCGTAGATGGGAAGCCAGGGACCAAACAGAAATCCCCGGTTAACGAATCCCAGGCGGTGGTAGATCATACAACACCAGATGGATTCATATACCCATCCGAAGAAACAGTAGATCAGAAAATATTCTGCATAATTTCGGAATGTATTCCAGTATTTCCATTCAAAAATGTTTTTATTCATAAGTTCGTCCTTGATTATATTGCGAATGTAATTACCACAAAATATAAAAAAGCATACCACAAAACGAAATATCTGACCACTACGACATTTTTAACAACGAAAAAGGAGACCGGTATGATCTATGTCACCGGCGATATACACGGCGAGTTGCAGCGTTTTCGTAAAAAAGATTTTACAGAGCAAAAGAACATGACTAAGGAGGATTATATGATCATCCTTGGTGATTTCGGCGTGATCTGGGATGAGAAAGAAAGCCGTGAGGAAAAATACTGCCTGGATATTTTGGAGAATAAAGCTTTTACAACACTTTTCATTGACGGAAATCACGAAAACCATGACAGGCTTGACTCTTTTCCGGTGATGGAATGGCATGGTGGCAAAGTTCATGAGATCAGGCCCGGCGTGCTGCATCTTATGCGGGGACAGCTGTTTACCATAGAGGAAAAAACGTTCTTCTCCTTTGGCGGAGCACCGTCCCATGATATCACAGGCTGTGCGGGAAAAGAGGAATTGAAGAGGGACTATACGGCAGGGATCCTTCGCAGGGACGACCCCCTCTTTGCGCAGAAAAAGAAACAGTGCCAAAAGCAGGGGCTTGTGTTTCGGATCGAAGGAGAAAACTGGTGGCGAAGAGAAATGCCCTCAGAGCAGGAGATGGAAGAGGGCATAGCCACACTGGAAAAGGCGGATTGGAACGTGGATTATGTCCTGACACATGATGCTCCGGCATCTACGCTTTTTGAATTGGTCGGAATTGAATTTCCGCCGAACCCGCTGATGAAATACTTAGATGGCATTAAACAAAAGCTGACCTATCAAAAGTGGTTTTTCGGACACTATCATGATGATAGGAAGGTGACGGAAAAAGATATTCTGATGTATTATGGGATGCTAAAAATATAAGCGGTCTGCAAAAAAGATACCCATGAATACAACGACATTTTGAGAGGGAAAAGATGAATTTTGATGCATTTGCTGGTGACATACAACAAAATCGCTGGAACGTATATGGCGCAGAGGTCTATGAAGATGGCATCCTGACTCATTCTTTCGGAGACACGACGGAAAACCTTCATGAGATTTACTCTGCGACGAAAACTATCCTGTCCATTGCAGTGGGCATTGCAACGGATGAAAACAGGTTTGATATCAGCAGACCTATTATCGACTATCTGCCTGCAGACAGGACTGCGAAGTTATCGGATGAGCAAAAATGGGTATTTCAAAAACTGCCGGTCCAAAGGTTTCTGACCATGTCCGTAGGGGAGCTTCCTTTCCGGCCGGAGGGGGACAGCTATCTGGACTTTTCCCTGAATACCCCGCTTCCCCATCCGGAGGATAAGGTGTTTTGTTACAGCAATATCAGCGCCTATCTGGTTGGTGTGGCTTTGACCCAGGCGCTGGGGACAGACCTTGGCGGATTCATTGAAGAGAGGATTTTTGAGCCGCTTGGGATAACCCGCTTTGAATATGGCAGATGTCCGGATGGATATTTTTACGGTGCTTCCGCCATGAAGCTGACGGTGCACGATCTAAGCAGGATCGGACTGCTCCTTTATCATAAGGGAATGTTTGAAGGTAAAAGAATTTTATCGGAAGCGTATGTCAAAGAGGCCACATCTATTCAGCAGATGAACCGGGAAGGCGGATATGGGTATTATATCTGGAAATACAGGGACGGCTTCAGCATCAACGGCAAGTGGAAGCAGAAGTGCTATGTGCTGCCGGACCGGGGACTGATGGTGACTTACCTGTCCCATATAGAAGACGATTCCCACGATCTGCTGGAAAGTATGGAGAAGCATATTTTAGAACTTTTGTGAAAACCGGATGACCGCGATGATGGCGATCAAAAAGGGCAGGAGCCACATGATCACAGTCATGCATTTGGTAAAGGCGCCCATTTTTCCGCTGTAAGCATTGGTCACCGGCACCTCTCCGGATAGGTCCATTTTTTCAAATTCCGACAGCAGCTCTGGCTCGGACAGGTTGAAAGATCCTTCCGCAACCGCATCCTTCCATTCTTCTAACTGTTTCAGATAGTCTTCATATTTTGTCAGCAGTCTGACACAGCCCCTTCGTTCTTCTTCGTAGGTTTGGATTCCCATTTTTTTCATCATATGTGTATACCGCAGCGAATGGATGTTCAGCCAGTACTGCAGAAAGCCGTTCAGCATTTTATAGAGGATAACCGGTGTCAGAAAAATGAGTGCAAACAGGCTCAGAACATAGGGAACGGTGCAGATCAGACGAAGGATGACGGAGCCGGATTGCAGACCGATGAAGGAGATCCCATAGACCATGAAGATTCCGCAAAACAGCATCAGATTGATCTTTCCCTCATCCCGGATCAGGGAAAGGCGCTTGTTGACACTGTCAAGCTGGGAAGTGATGCGATAGGATTCGTGCTTCACTTTTTCCATCTGCGTATTGATCTGGTATTCCAATGGATCTTCGTATACATAGTCCCAGGACACGGCAGCGCTCCTTTGTGTTTCTTGTCTGAAACATCTTTTGTCTGTTATGTATGATAAAAAATCATATCATATGCACCATCAAAAAAGAAGTGGTTTTATTCCCGCCGGTTTAATGATATCATCATAGAATGATGGATAAGCAAATTGATAAGTCAGTAGAGAGGAAACCATGGAAATCCTATATAAAAAACTAACGGAAAAGGAACTGGAAACCTTCATCGATATGCGGATCCGCCAGCTGACAGAGGAGTACACCTCGGAAGGCAGGCAGGTACCACAGGGCGTTGATCTGAAAACTGCGCTGTTTGATTTTTATCACAGGCATATGGCAGACGGTACGTTTGTCTCATGGCTGGCCATGGACGGAGATAAGATCGTGGGCACCAGCGGTATGTCCTTTGTGGAAAAACCACCCTACTTTACCTGTCCGTCAGGAAAACTCGGACTGTTGTCCAGTATGTTCACGGATCCGAACTACCGGCGCATGGGGATCGCCAAAGAGCTGCTTGACCGGGTGGTAGGAGAGGCAAGAGATTATGGCTGCGGCGCAGTCCATATCACGGCTTCTGATATGGGCGTGAAATTATATACGGCTTACGGTTTTGTACACAACGGAAATTTTATGCAGTATAATCTCTAGTGTCATGACAGTTGCGATAATATCAGTGTTTTAAAGGTCAAGTGATCATTGCGTATGGACAGCAGCATTGAAAAAGTATTATCACATTTTTTTACCGGGCATTTTTCTCAGGTTCGCAGGATTGAGAGTGGGCATATCAATGATACTTATCTTGTGACCGGTGATGTGCCTTATATCTGTCAAAAGCTGAAAGGCAGTCTTTTTGATGGGAAAAGTCAGGTCCTGGAGGATAACTACAAAAAGTACTGCCGTGCCTATGAAGCAGTAAAAGAGCAAATCCCGGACTGGAGCATTCCCGAATGGCTTCCCTGCCGGGATGGCGGACTTTTTTATCAGGACAGTGATGGGAGCTTATGGCGGGTATACAGATACATAGAAGGAGAAGTGAAAACCGGGATCGAGGGAGCAGAGCAGGCTTTTTCTGTGGGCGAAGGACTGGCCAGGCTGCATCTGATCCTGGCAGAGATGTCTGAGCTGCCGGAGCCGGTAATCCCGCATTTTCATGCCCTGTCATGGTATTTAGAGCAGTATATGTCCCTTGATGGAAAGGATTGTAATAGGGACGCCAAGCTGGATCGGCTGATCGGGCAGAAGGCAGTGGAATATATGAGCATTAAGCTGCCCACAGACCAGGCGATCCACGGGGATGCGAAACTTTCCAACGCCATTTTTTCAGAAGAAGGCAGGATCATCTGTTTTATCGACATGGACACTTTGATGCCTGGAAATACACTGACGGATCTGGCGGATTGTATCCGGTCCTGCTGTATCAAAGACGGCAAATTGGACAGGGCGCTTTGGCAGGAAATCTTTGCCGGATACCGGTCTGTTCGCGGCGATTTTGGCGAAGATGAACTTGAATTACTACCGCGCATTGTTCAGAAGAACTGTTTTGAGCTGGGGCTTCGCTATTATACCGATGCGCTTTCCGGGAATGTGTATTTTGAAGAAAGCTATCCCGGACAGAACATGGAAAAGGCAGTCAGATATCTGGAACTATCAGAAATGAATATGCCTTAAGGCAGAGAAATGAATACAGATCACAGAACCACATCCCGGATGATAAATATCCGGGATTATTTATGTACAGAAATCAGTGATGATACAGATGTTGACATTTCAACATCTATGCGATATACTCCGAATGTTGATTTGTCAACATTAAAAAGAGAGGAGCATATATATGAGTGAAATGAAAAAGATCCGGATCATTATTGATTCCACCACAGACTTAGCCCAGCAGTATGCCGGGCAGGTTTTGACAGCGCCGCTGATCGTATCCTTCGGTGATACCCAGTATCAGGACGGCATCGATCTGACCCGGAAGGCATTTTATGAAAAGCTGGAGACAGAAGATGTCCTGCCCAAGACCAGTCAGCCGTCGCCGGCGGTTTTTGAAA
>JAFZNL010000343.1 GCA_017550925.1 Lachnospiraceae bacterium
GCGTAAGGGCCGGCGTGGCAGAGGAGCTTATTCTTAGACATTTTATTGAGGATACAGAACTATTGGTAAATTCCAAGGACTGATAAAAACACAAAGGAGATAACGAACATGAAAGAAAACACGATAAAAAAACCGATGATAGCAGCGATCATATTACAAGGCATTGCTGTGGTGATCGGACTTGTATGCTTTTTGGGTCAGGCAGGCTTTGGGGCCATGCGAAATGTCCGGCTTACGGAAAAGGTTTTTCCGGATTCACTGATGACTTTAATGATCGTGCTGCTTATGCATATCATCTGCCTGCTTGTGATGCAGACAAATGATAGCAAGTCTAACAGGACAATAGGCATTATAATGACGGTTGTCTATTGCGTAGTTAACATCCTGTCTACTTACATCACCCGCATGTCCACCTTTTTTGACTCAATAAGAGGGGTGGAATATATGGCGGCAAAAAGCGTGCTGAACTCCACCGTAAGCCTGATCACATCCCCTTTATGCTTTATTTCGCTTGCACTTGCCCTGATAGCGATAGGAAGATTTGGAATACTGGATCAGGAGACAGAAGATCAGGGATGAAATAACAGAGAGCATTTCGAATGATAATGCTGCTTTCGGTAAAGTAATGGAAAGATCCGATGGATACATCGATGTATAAAAGAGGTTTTCAGACTATGAAAAAATATGTAGTACCGTTAACGATGCTGTTGATCTTTGAAACAGTTGCGGTTACATTATGGCTGACAAAGAATAATCTGTTCTATCTTTTCAATTTCAGTTATATAGGGATATCCATTTCATTAGGACTGTTTCTTTTTGTCAGAAAGTACAAGCATGCCAGACGTATAGTCCAGCTTCTGGTCGGCCTGTATATGCTTGTGTATCTGGGCCTGATATGTAATGAAAACATGCAGATCGAGGGCTTCTGGTATTATCTTTTTACAGGTGTATTTGAGGCGGCAACAATACATTATGCTGTTGCCAAGATCTTCGGGCCCCTGATCTTCGGACGAGGATGGTGCGGTTTTGCCTGCTGGACGGCGATGGTCCTGGATTTTCTTCCCTACAAGATCCCGAGCGGCCCCAGAAAAAACATAGGTTGGATCAGGTATATCACCTTCGCGGCATCTATCGTATTTGTGGCGGCATTGTTTCTGTGCAAGGTCGGAAACATCGAAAGGATAATGTTCTGGGCATTTATTATCGGGAATATGGCATATTATGCGATCGGGATCGCTCTTGCATTTTTATTCAAAGATAACCGGGCTTTTTGTAAGTATATATGTCCGATCACAGTATTCTTAAAACCTATGAGCTATTTTGCGTTGACAAGAATAAAGTGTGACAAAGAAAAATGCGTCTCCTGCGGTAAATGTGAACGGATCTGTCCCATGGATGTCAGGATCACGGACAACTCAAGGAAAAGGGAAAACGGAACGGAATGCATACTTTGTATGGAATGCAAAAGAGCCTGTCCGAAGGATGCATTATAGGAAATATCAGAAAGAACTGGATTATAGAAATTTTTGTGATATACTTATAAACGTCGTTTTCGGTGGTCTGCTGTAAAAAAGCGATCATCCGGTAAAATCTGTTGACTCAATAAGAGGGGGATAAAAACAAAAAGAAAGGCCAGGAATAAAAAGATGGATCAAAAGGAAACAGAACAAGTCAAGCAGGTCGAACAAGTCGAAAAGACAGAAAAGACCGTCTCCGAAACGCCCCCCGATAATCCCCAAAAAACTCAGAAGCCGAAAAAAGCCGGCTGGTTTCAACGCAAAAGAGAACGGAAGGCGCGTTGGAAACAGCAGAAAAATGATATGTATGCTCAGAGAAAAGAGCGCTATAAGGATGCGCCCTTTTTTACCAGGCTGTTTTGCGTCTATGCCAGAAGACACTGGGTACTGGTGCTGATACTGTTTGTGCTTTTAATGCTCAGGCAGGCCTGGAAGGCCAATAAGGAAGATCTTATGCTCATGGCAAAAGGAATGTATTTTGCCACAATGCGTGAATCTTCCATTGGAGATATGTTGGTTTCCGAATATCCCACGGATGAAGAAGGAACCAAATACGTTGATTCCGTGCCCAAGGTGGACAAGGATGATACCTGGACGATCTGTGTTTATATGATCGGTTCCAATCTGGAAGACTGCGATGAAAATGATCTGTCTGACTATATGTATTATGTCTCTGACAAGCTGAAAACAGAGAACAAGCAGGCGATGCGCGCAAAGCTTCTGGATGAAAATGTAACGCGGTTTGATGAAGAGCTTGGCAAAAACGGCCTGGAATTACCGGCTTATCTTTCCAAAATTAATATTCCCATGGAAACGGATGCCGGCAGTGCAACGTCCGGCGGTAATGAGAGAGCCATGACAACCGGATCAGCCTCTGCCGATATCGGTCAGATGACCTCGGAAAAATGGTCTGATAATATCCAGATCGTCATTCAGCCCGGCGGTGCGACCAGATGGGGTAATGAGATGATCAATCCCAACCGCACCCAGAGATTTTTATATAAAAACGGAGTCATAAAGGAGATCGAAGATCTGTCATATCAGCCGGCTTCCGATCCGGATACACTGTCGGATTTCCTGACCTATTGCAAGGATAATTATCCTGCGGACCATCAGATGCTGATCCTTTGGGATCACGGCTCGGGAGCGTTTGGATATGGACATGACTCCATCACCAACGATTCCTTTGACCTTGCAGAGATAAGAAGTGCCCTGTCCAAGGTATACACCCCGAATATCGATGATCCTGCCTTCGATATCATCGGCTTTGATGCCTGCCTGATGTCATCGATCGAGGTGACACATGCACTTTACGGATTTGCCGATTATTATGCGGTGTCAGAAGAAACGATGCCTGCCGACGGATGGGATTATCAGCCCTGGCTGAAGGCAATGAGCGAAGATCCGACCCTTTCCCCTGCCAAGATCGCCAGCCTGATCGCAGACGCCAATGTAAATCTGTATATCCGGGAAAATGCAACGCTGAAGATCACCGGAAACTCCTGGAATACAACCTTTGCCGCTATTGATGCCAGGGCAGCGGAGGAATTGTATCAGGCTTACGGAGAACTGACAAAAGCCCAACTTATGGATGCAACAAAGGATATATCCGTAATGGCCAAGATCGGACAAAGCTGTGATGACGTGGAACGAATGGCCAGTGATGCCTATAACGTATTCAATACGGTAGATCTGGGGAATTACGTAAAACTGTTGAAAGATGATTATCCACAGGAATGTGAGAAGATCGAAAAACTGATCGAGAAAACAGTTATTTATCACAGGGAAAACGGTATCATGGACGAGACCAACGGAATTTCCGTCTATGTGCCCGGAACCGTAAATGACTTCAGCGGACTATACTATTTCCTGAATTATGTCTATGATATCTGTGATCAGGACAGTACCAAGGCGCTCTATTATTATAAGGTTGCCGGATGCCTGAATGATGAGATGGCAGAATATGTACAGTCCATCGGATGCCAGAAACCGAAGACACTGGATGTTTCCATCTTCAGAGATTTTTCCAAGGCAGATCCGGAGGTTGATCAGTCCGGATTCACCATCCAGGTTAAGGATGATGTGAAGCAGCAGACACAGGATGTCCAGTTAGAGGTCGCTTACTATGACGAAAGCTTTGACTGTGTGATCAATTATGGCGCTGATAACTGTGCCAATATTGATGAGAACGGCAAGATCCGCTGTGACTTTGACGGAAAATGGATCTGCCTCGACGGACAGCCCCTTGCAGTGGAACTGATCTCCACCAGGGAAAACGGCGCGGATTATCGTTCCAGGATCCTGTATAACGATAAGGATGCATGGCTGATGTTCAGTTATGATAAAGAAACGAACAGCTTTACCATTACCGGGATCCGACAGGTGCCCGAGGAGGGAATGATCACGGATACCCTCAACTATATGGTCAACACCAAAACCAATATCATGCCTTCCGGCGGAGATACCATCGTACCGATCTATGATTCGGATTCCAAGGATTTCCTGATCGGTTCTTTCCGGCTGGATAGTGATACTTCCAGTGAAAAAGGGGAAAAGATCACATTCTCCAACAAGACAGTCATCCAAAGGGAGCAGCTCAAGAACGGATATTATCTGACCAATGCGCTGATCGAAGATCAGAGATGCGACAGCTACTATTCTGAAACAGTAGGCTTTACCGTAAGTGGCGGTCAGGTAACCGATGCAAAAACAGATGCATCCTTTGTAGAATACGGATATTGATACATATAAATAGCCAATGATAGAAAACCTGTGTATATCACGGGTTTTTCTACTTTTCCGTAGCATAATACAAAATTTTGTGTTAAAATAGCCGTGTTGGCACAAATTCTTGTATCAATGGGGGTTGACACATGAAAGATCAGGACAGACGCGCTGTTGAAGGCATGGCAAGAAGCGGCATGGAACTTGAGGTGCTACTTGGATGTTTTCCGTCATTTCCGAGGGATGAAGTGACAGATGTATATGAAAGCATCCAAAGACTTTTACGAGGCTTAGACGAGAGCATGCAACTGAAAGTCAACTGTTCCTGAGTGCGAAAGGACTTATAACAAAATAATGAATCAGATTGAGCGAATCCGCCTTATGGAAGATAAGGCCGATAAAGTGCGCTCTGCGCTTGAAAAGCTGAAAGAGGCGGCAGATGTGTACAAAGAATCATTCCTAACATAAAGGATCTGGAAAGATACTACGAGACTGCATGGAGGAATCCCTTGTGATGATGCTAAGGCTGCATATCGGAAAAGACTGGCAGGTTAACACCTGCCGGTTTTGGCGTTATAAGAAAGCCAAAATTGATGACATAGGCAAAATACATGGACAAACAGACAGCAATGCAGATCCTTTGCCTTCAGTTTGAAAAGTCGCCGGAGCTATATAAATTATCTTTTGACATGGATCATCTTTATCCTGTGATCATTTCCCTTCTTAAAACGGGAAAAGCCGCGGCAAGATGTGAAGTGGCAGAAAAAGTGAAAGTAAAGAGGGGATCTTCGCAGTTAAAGGTCACTTTTGTGATATCAGTGAAGGATAAAATAGCGGATGAGCCTGTATCAAATAAAGAGATCATAGAAAGGCTTTTGAAATGAAACCGTTAAAAGAGTCATTGTTGCAATGGTAGAGATCATACTTGTTGTAGTGCTGGCTTTGTACTTTGTCACCAATTTTGAAAAAAGAAAAACCAATCGAGTATAAATGCCCAAGATAGGGTATAAAGAGGAGGAACAAAGTGAATAAAAAGGTAACAGCGATCATTCTTGAGATCATTCCGATTATATCAGCGCCCTTATCCTACCTGCTGATTGTATCAGCGATGGATTCAAGACCTGTCAGGGCGGTGATCGCGGTAACAATGGCACTGGCATTTTTTGGCTTTGTGTTCTTTTTTATAGGACGCAAGCTTGCAAAGGAAGAAAAAGTAGTCAGGATACTTGGCATTTTTGATATTTTGACAACCGTTGCTGTGATCGGATTTTATGTGCTTGCCTTCTTAAGTGTTGCGTTGTAAAAACCTATCCTTTCAGAGGTGTAGATAGATGAATTATATCTTGGATCTTCGAAAAAAGATTGGTCATGAAGTGATTATAACTGCCGCCTGCGGCGTATTAATAGAAAACGAAAAAGGACAGCTTTTGCTCCAAAAACGCTCCGATACAGGGCAGTGGTGTGTGCCTGGCGGTGCCATGGAAGTAGGGGAGACCTACGAAGAGGCAGCAAAACGCGAGATCAGGGAAGAAGTGGGAATTGAGGTGGATAACCTATCCTTATACGGCCTATATTCCGGAGATGACCGCCTGATCCATTATCCGAATGATGATGTAGTTTACTCTTTATCAGTCATCTTCCATACTAAAAGCTTCCGCGGGGAAATATCCGATGCGGACAGTGAAGTGCAAGAGCACAGGTTCTTTGACAAAAATGACATTCCGGATAACCTGTTTATCCCAGACAGGCGCCCGATTCTTGACTGGGCAAAAGGAAACAGCAAGATAATTGTTAATTAAAAAATTTGTTATATAAAACAGGAGGATATGAAATGGAGAAGGCACAAAGATAGCCGGATCAGAGCATCAAGACATAAGTGTCCGGTCGAAAAAACGTCATTTCTCACTTTGTGACGTGGCATTTTCAGGACAAAAATCTTATCATCTCAGAGAAAGGGAGGCAGACATGATCGATCAAGCTAAAATCGGAGCTTTTTTGCGCGAGCTTAGAAAAGAAAAAGGCAAAACGCAGGAGGAGATCGCTGAGCAATTCGGTGTATCATCAAGAAGCGTCTCGCGCTGGGAAAACGGAAACACCATGCCTGACCTCGGAATTCTGGTGGAACTGGCCGATTATTACGGCAGGGATATCAGGGAGATCATTGACGGTGAAAGGAAAAGTGAGAAAATGGAAAATCAAAATGAAACGTTGCAAATGGTTGCGGACTACGCAAAAAAACAGAAAATGCAGGCTATCGTCAGAGCCGTCATCCTGTTTTCACTGGAAATGGTAATGTGCGGATACACGATAGGATCAGCGGTGCTGGTACTGCGAAGCGATGGCAAGATCAGCGCCGGGTATGCAGTGATTCCGATGTTTTTTGCTTTCCTGTTTTCTGTGGCACTGATCATTAATGCTAAGGATTATGTGAGAAAAAGCACTACGCAAAAGAAGGAACAGTAAACGTCATAGCAGTCACTTCGGTGGCTGTTATTTTTATACCTTGAAATATAGTTATGTAAACCAAACATTACTATTCGCAGCACGTCCCCGAATATCCAAGCATCCGTGCATGCAAGCATGCCGTCTGCTTATATTCGTGTCCTGCTGTGAATAGTAACAACCAAACAGATATTCGAGATTGAGGCGTTCTTATAGGACACGTTAACCATTAAGATTAAGTCAGATCGGAGACAGTAACAGAACAGCTGTCGCAGACTTTAAAGAATATTCGCAAGGAGGGTCAGATTATGTTTGGTTTTGGAAAGAAAGAAAAGAATGTGCTGCTTTCTGATAGACAGATTCGTGAGATAACAAAAAACATGTCGGCAAAGGAAGCAAGAAAGTTTATCAAAGAGCAAAGACGGCTAAGAGAAGAGGTAGAAGACAATGCAATGATGCTGTATGAAGTGTTTCAGGATGACTGATAACGTAAGCAAGAAGATAAGAAAGATTGATCAAATGTGATCTCTGTAGTTGAAACGATACTGATAGTTTAAATCAGGGAGGGATCATTATGCTTAGCTCTTATTTGGTACTTGATGTAAAGATCGCAAAGGATTTTCACCACTGTGCAGAGCAGACAAAAGAATATCCGTATGACTTGGGCGAGATGAGAAAGCTGCGAATACAACTGCAGGAATTGTGTGGAATCACAGAAATAGAAGCGATCAATGTGCTCCATTACCGAAATGTTTCAGATTATATCCATAAATATAATCGAGGGATAGGTATAGGAAATGCAAGTATAGAGGACAAGATTCTCATTCTGGAGGGTGGCATTTATGAAAACACAAGATGCACTGAAGGTGCTTAGAGAATATTACGACAAATCAACTCCGACTAAGGATGACGAATTCCTCTTCACGGAGGCGCTTGGATATCTGATCGAAGAACCAAAGGATCCCAAGTACATGACAGAGCTGGCCTGGTACTACGGCTCCAAAAAGCGATTTGATATCGAGATCAAATATCTGGAGATGGCAGCAGAATATGGCTATATCCCGGCGATCGAAGAACTGGGATACATGTGGTACTACGGGCAGCACGGTGAGAAGGATTACAAAAAGGCATTCGAATACTTCTCAAAGGGAGCAGAAGGCGATTCGGACCAGATGGGTAGTCTGTGGTGCAGATATAAGCTTGCGGATATGTACCGTTTTGGCTGCGGTGTAGAGCAGGATGAGAAAAAGTACAGGCAGATGATCGAAGAAGCCTATGAGAAAGTAAGAAACCCGCGACGACTGAACGATCCCTATCCGGAGATCGCGTATCGCCTTGCCTGTATCAGAGCTGAAGAAGGAAAAAACGAAACGGCGATAGACCTTCTTAAAAAATCTAAGCGATTTATGGCAGAAAGGTTGTCTGTAGAAGCTTTCTGGGGGCATATCGAAGTTATGGGTCGTATCGTAAGAAAGCTCTATGAGCTTACTGAATTTGATATACAGACAGCAACATTTTATGACCTGTTTTACCTGACAAAAGAGCCCTGCAATCTCTCTTTTAAATACTACGACAGGAAATATAAGATCGAGATAAAAAAAGACGAAGAAGAAAACAACGAAAAAACAGCAATCTGCTTTGAAGGCAAATGGTACAGATCCTTTGAGGAGTTCTGCGAGAAAGCAAAAATAGAAAACGAAAAGATCACAGTCGTATATGATGAAATCTATGATCCGGAGGTGCTGCCATGAATGATCTGATAGTAGTTAAGGACGATGAAAAAGAAAGATACAAAGAATATGAGGAGCTCCTGCTTCGCCGCGACCAGCTGGAACGCGATGCGGGCTCATACCTGACCATTTATACCAAGGAATTTGGCGATATGATCACAGCTAACTTTGAACTTAAGGTAGAGTGCATCAAGAAGAAAAAGACCATCGCTTACTGCAGGAGACGGATGAACAGAGACCTTCCCATCGATGCCCACCATATGCAGGAAGAGATCGATCAGGAAATGAAACTGTACTATGTCCAGCTACAGGACATGATCAAAGATGCAGAGGCAGCAAAAAATTCCCAAAGTGTAGGAGAATATGAAGCCAGACTGGCAAAGAAGATCTACAGAAGACTTGCCAAAAGACTCCATCCTGATATCAACAGAAAGACCATGAAAAATGAAACCTTGAGGGAGCTTTGGGAAAGGATAAGAAAGGCCTATGATAAGTACGATGCAGATGAACTTGCTGATCTGGAAGCCTTGGTCAAAAAAGCCCTAGAAGAGCTTGGAGAGAAAGGATTTAAGATCGATTTTGACAATATAGAGGATAGGATTGAACGCATCGAGCGCCAGATCAACGATATCCTGTCCACCGAACCATATACCTATGGCGAACTTCTGGAAGACAAAGATAGGAAAAAAGCTCATAAGAGCATGCTGGAAGAAGAACACATGGACTACGAGAGATACCTGGAGATGCTGCAAAAGACCCTTGATGACATGCTCTCTGAGAAAGGGGTGAAGCTTATATGGAAAATGAATTGATGATCGGAAAACAAAACATGGTATCCCTGGTTAAGGATAATCCCCTTGGAGATCTGATCAAACCGCTTAGCCATGAGATCC
>JAFZNL010000344.1 GCA_017550925.1 Lachnospiraceae bacterium
GATGTCACGGATGAACTCAATGTAGTTTAAGTCCCTGAGCCAGTCTGCATTATTTACCATCATGGCTTTGCCTTCACCAAACTCGATGAAACGGCTCATCTGTTTTTTGAAGCATTCGCAGTTATGATCGATGGTCTCTTTTGTCATCATGCTGCGAAGATCGCTACGCCCCGAAGGATCGCCGATCATGGCGGTACCGCCACCCACCAGTGCGATGGGTTTATTGCCTGCCATCTGCAGACGTTTCATCAGACAAAGCGCCATAAAATGTCCTACATGAAGGCTGTCCGCCGTGGGGTCAAAACCGATATAGAAAACGGCCTTGCCTTCATTTACCATTTTTCTGATCTCTTCCTCGTTGGTTACCTGTGCAAGCAAACCTCTTGCCTGCAGTTCTTCATACACTCCCATTTCTTTTATATCCTCCTGTATTACTTACATTAATGTTTGATTTATAGTTCGATCCCGTTCAGCTTGCAGAGCATTCTGGCTGACTCTACGGAATCAATACCCGTTTTATTTTTAATGGGTGCAAACTCTTTTTCACGTACTACCTCAAACGGCAGGCAGCTGGGCAGCTCATGGATCAGGTCCAGTACCAGCTGTTCAAACTTGTATCCGTTCTCTGTCTCGGGCTTGATCAGTTCGCCGCTTTCATTCAGGCAGGGGATTTTTTTCCTGACAACATGCATCATTGTTCCCTTATCTGCCACCTTGTTCAGCTCCGGAATATAGAACAGATAGTTTAAGATCACGCCGAAGTTATAAGCCGGATTGCCACTGTCATCCTTTGCATCCATCATCTCCTGGGACAACTCGTAATACTCCACGATGGACGGCCTTCCGTCCTCGAGGCAGATCACGCCAACCTTTTCATCCGGTGCGGCTTTCTTTACTACCTTGGCACCGACTGCGGTCTTCGACTGAATGGTTGCGCCCAGGAATACCGGATCTAAAATTCGCTGCAAAACGTTATCCACTGCAAACAAATTGATCCATTCAATCCCTTCGTCAGCTAAGATCTTATCAATTCCGACCTTCTTCATGGACTGATACCAGCCGGCATTTCCGTTGGGGCTCGTTGCGATCCTTCCCTTGCCCTCCAGATAAACCTTTCCGTTATCATCGCAGGCCGGTGCCATGTCCTGTTTAAAGAAAGTGATCCGGTCTTCTTTATAGCCGAAATAATCATGCTCTTTCAGGAAAGCAACCGTTGCATCGTGGTTTTTCTCACTGGTCATGATGAACAGCCGCGGCCACACGCCGATAGCCTCTGTCACATCCAACAGGTTCTCGATCAGTCTCTCAAAGATATAAACATGCTTTGTCAGACCGATATCATAAGTTCCCTTCGGCGCATCGGAACCAAGCCTTGTTCCCATGCCGCCAGCCAGCAAAAGCGCAGCTGCCTTTCCTTCCTTCAGCGCCTTGACGCCTTCTTTGTAAAACTCGCCACGTCCGTCTTCGATCTCGGCCAGCTCCATGGCTTTCAGCGGCGAAAACTCGCCCCGCTCTGAGATAGCATCCTTATGCTCCAGATAATCAAGCACAGTAAAGTCTGTATCTTCCACCTGCGCGATCAGTTCGTTTTTTTCTGTATCACTTAATTCGTCATAATATCGGAATACATGCTCCTGTCCGTATTTCTGCAGTTTCTCTTTTGCCTGCTCAAATGTCATGTCAATCCTCCTTATCTTACTGCATGATATGCCCCTCAATGCATATTGTCTTTTCTCCCCTCACATAGTACCCCTTATTGTATCATAAATTTCTAAAACAATCCACTTTAACCGATGGTGCAGAGTTTTCCCCTGAGCACGTAGCCGATTTTTTCATAGCAGGCGTTGGATGCCACATAGTCCGCATTCGTGTACAGCATCGGTAAATACCCTGCTTCCTTCGCGATCACCGTTACCTGATACACCAGGTTCGCGGCATAACTTTTCCTGCGGAATTCCTCCCTGGTATAAACAAGGTTAATGGAAGCCATGTCCCCGGTGGGCGCATATTTACAGCTTGCCACATGATTCCCCTGCGCATCCTTCCAAAAATACATCATTCCGGTATCAATAAACTGCTCCGCATCCCTGCGATAGCCTTCCGCATCCTGCTGATCGATACCGACCTCTTTGTGGAACAGATCCATAAACTCTACCAGTTCCTCTGTATCCTCTTTTTGGCAGCAGTAGATCTCTCCTTCTGATATCCGATCCGGCTTGATGGGCTCCGGACAGTCATAAGCAAACATATTGACGGAGATTGCCATTTTGTTTCCTTCCTTTGCTGCCCGCTCGATAAAGTATGTGGCCAGATCATATTTGATATTAAATGTATGCTTGCCATCCAAAAGACCTTTCTCTTTTGCCAGCTGATAGGCCTGTTCCAATTCATCCTCCGTGGCATCATCCGGCGTCCAGATCCATACCGGGAAGGGCTGTCCAGTAAAGCAAAGGATCATTCTTTCATGATCGGATAACAGCAGTGTGCACTCCCCATGCATAATGCGTTTTAAAACAAAAAAGGTATATTTGTCTGCCTCTAAGAGTTTGTCATCCCGTTCATCAATAAAATTGTCCATTTCTGCTCTCTTTCAATTCACCAGTAGTTTTGGTTTTGTATTTTCATATCGTACTGAACGATATCTCATATCTTTTTTCGTTCGACCTATCACTTCTTCTCGCGGTCTGTTGTCTGTTTTCGAAGTATTGTACATTACCATTTATTCGTCTACGGAAAGCCCCTTCACCACCTCAGCCAGTTTCTCCGCAAGTACTTTATGCGCTTCCCGTGTCAGGTGGAGCGAATCCACCTCTGACGGGTAGATGTACTCCGCAGCGTTTAGGAATGTACACCCGTACTTTTCGGCAACAGCCTTGTAGTATTCCGGAAACTTCTTCGACTCTTCAATGGCGTTTTCATAAAAAGCGCCATAGAAAGGTGAGCGTTTTATCCCTGTCCCGATCTCCGGCGGCGATATCAAAACGATCTTCGGGATATACCCCTGCTTTTCCTGTGTAAAACTTTGGATCACATCCACCAGCATGCCTGCGCCGTCGGCGATCTCTTTTGCCGTCAGGCCGAAGGTGGCTTTCAAATCATTGCTTCCCAGCATCAGGGTTACGATATCCACCGGCTTGTGTGAATTCAGACAAGGCCTTAGGTAATCCAGACCGTTCTTCCAACCGTCAATGGGATCGTCATGGATCGTGGTGCGACCGTTGCAGCCTTCTTCAATGACGGTATACTCATCGCCAAGCAGCATCTGCAGGCGTCCCGGATAGCGAACATCCCTCGGATATCGCATTCCCGTCTCCGGTACATAGCCATATGTATTGGAATCTCCGTAGCAAAGTACTGTTGTCATTGTTATCCCCTTTTCAATTTATCTGTCATTTCCCGGCTCTATTTTCATACCGGTTTTTCACTTATATTGATCATTGTTATCAATCATTTTCATTGCGAGATCCTGTTCAGATAACGCGCCCAGGAAACCTTCATTTCACTGCAGCTGACCAGGAGCTGATAAGAATCTGCATCCACGCCTGTGATATCATCCGTAGCCATCTCGATGCCAAGCACGTACTGATGCACGCCCACATTTCCATTCACTGCAGATTCATCATCGGCAGTATTTTTATCGCTCTTTTCTATCTCACCGTCAGTAGTCTTTTTGGAGCCTACTTCCTTCAGGTCATAGAGATACTGCTCCCTCAGTCCTGCTAGGAGTGCTCCCAGCTGCTCATCATCCAGCTCCTGATCAGCTACTTCTTCTAAGAGCTTATCATTTGCATCATAGCGCTTATAACCTTCTTTGATCCCTTTCAGGATCTTTCCTTTTTCAAAATAAACCGTTGCCGTATCGGCATAGCTTCTTTGAAAATTTGTATTCTGGCTGTTCTTCGGTTCAACGATCAATGCATCAACCTGCAGCGTGATATGATCTTCCGTTATCTGTGCATCTTTTATGATGCTGTCTTCATAGGAAAAATGATCCGCTTCATTTTTTGAAATAAACATATTCTCCTCCGCCCGGCACGATCAAAAATGCCGCACCACTTCAAATCGCTGCAGGCTGCAGCCCTTCTCATCTGCCTTAAGGCCGGCCTTTCGTTTTGCAATGGAAAGCTGCTCCTCGATGGTATCCACGCCGTCCAGATTGGGAAGCAACAGGCCGCGCCTCCCCCCTTTGGTTACGATCACACCATAACGCTTGACATCCAGCATTTCTTCGCTGTCGATATCTTCTGCTTCACCCAGCACATCCACGCTATATTCGATCTTGTCCAGCTCATCCTCCGTCACCGGCATGAACCGGGAATCATGAACAGCAGCGCTGATGGCATTTTCAATGATCTCTTTTGCCAGGTTTTCCCTTGTGGGTGCAATGGTTCCGATGCAGCCGCGAAGCTGCCCTTCCTTATGGAGGGATACAAACGCACCGGCTCTGGTACCCGAAAGCGCGTCTACGCTTTCCTGTATCTCTTCAGCCGGATCCACGCCATTTTCATCCATACTCCGGTCTGCGCGCAGTCTACTTGTCAGCGCATCCTTTTCTGCATCCCAGTCGATCACCTGTCTGCCTGTGATATAGCTTTCCAGCGACTTTCTTGCCAGCCGAACGTACAGGTCTTCTTTTCTATGCTGCGTATCCCTTCTTGCCTGCTCCTTTGCCTCAAAAGCATCCAAAAAGGCTCTGCCATCATTTTCCCCGCCTGCCATAAAGCTGCAGATCCCGTATCCGACACCAGTCACATCCTGATGACAGTATTTCTTGATCTCAACATCGGTTCTGTCAAAGGCACCGGCCATCATCACAAAACTGCGATGACCACATTCCGCGCATTTTTCCAAAAAGTGCTCATCAAAGGAAAAGAGTTCCTCAAAGGCGCCCCGTCCCATGACATCCATGATCCGGTCATCGTACTCAGGGCCCGCAGGATCAAAGCCATAAGGTCCGTCGTCCTTCAGCTTATGGGACAGATCTCCGCTGGCGATATAAAC
>JAFZNL010000035.1 GCA_017550925.1 Lachnospiraceae bacterium
ATTTTCTAAATCCGAATTAGTTGGACTTCGTCGGCATCAGGGAAGCCAGCGTTGCCGCAAGCTGTTCCTTCGGCATGGACTGAACGATGATGTGTCCCGGACCGGTCAGTGTGGTGTTGAACAGACCTTCACCGCCGAAGAGCACATTCTTAACGCCCTTAACCATAACGATATCCATGTTGCAGGTTGCATCCATTGCTACCAGATAACCGGTGTCAATGATCTTCTTCTGACCGGGCTGCAGGTCATACTCTGCTGCAAAACCATCGATCTCCAAAAATACGATACCGCTGCCGGTATACTTCTGCATGATAAAGCCTTCACCGCCGAAGAATCCGCTTCCCAGCTTTTTCTGGAAATGAACGGAAAACTCAATGCCGGGCGTCATTGCAAGGAAAGCACCCTTCTGTGCGATCAGCGGTTTGCTGGGCGTAACTTCAATCGCCATAATGGATCCCGGAACGGAAGATGCAAATGCGATCTCGCCGGTAGCCTTAGCAACATATCTGTTGGTAAACAGTGACTCACCGCTTACCACACGGCCTAACATTTTGCCCAGACCGCCGGACTCGGTTTTCATTTCGATCCCGTCATCCATCCAGCTCATTGCTCCGCTCTGGCAAAGGATCTCTTCGCCTGCATCCAGTGTGACTGCGAGAACCGGCAGGGTTCCCCCTTGAACCTCATACTTCATACATACCCTCCTTTCAGGTCCGAAAGACCTGTAAAACATTGATTTTGAAACAACAAAAAGAACCCCTGTTGTTTCCTGCAACACGGTTTTTTGAAAAAACACAAAAATCCAATGTCCATTGTATCACAAAAACCCGCGTAAAAACACAAGAAATTGTATTTTTTCACAAAAAAACCACATAAATATAGCGCTTTTGCCACACAGGAAAGAAGCCCGGGAGGGGGATCCCGGACTTCCTTCGAAAGGAATATATATGGAAAAAGGGTAAAAAAGGGGGAACTCTATTTTATGCCTGTGCCTCTGCCACGTCCTGCTTCTTCTTTACTGCAGGGTGTTTACGCTTGATGCCCTTGCAGATCAAAAGCAGGATCAGCATTGCTGCGAAAAAGCCGCCATAGATCAGCAGGTTTTTCAGTTTTGCCTCGCTATTTTGCTGCCCCGGCATCCCGTCAAAGGAAGGCATATTACCACCGGGTCCGAAACTGGGCCTTTCGGAACTGTCTCCATTCTGACCACCAAAGGAAGGACGCTCACCGAAGGGATTCTTTGCATCCATCGATTGTTCATCAGTTGCCTGTTG
This sequence comes from Lachnospiraceae bacterium, assembly GCA_017550925.1. Classification (GTDB taxonomy): domain Bacteria; phylum Bacillota; class Clostridia; order Lachnospirales; family Lachnospiraceae; genus RGIG7926. The sequence goes on from JAFZNL010000035.1 coordinate 1,275, forward strand.
ATCGGCTGATTGCTCAGCCGCCGCCTGTTGATCGGATGACGCTTCACCGGTGTCAACTGCTTTCTCATGATCAGAAGATTCTGCACTCACTTCCTCACTCGAATCTGTATCTTCCTCATCCGATTTATTCATAAAACCACCCATGTTGAACTGTCCCATTTCCTTCACATTGATATGGGATGCGTCTACCAGCGCAGAATCATCCTGCCGCTGCCCGTCATCCGTGGAAGGAATGGTGCCCGCAAGCTGACCGTCAATACTTTGTGCACGGAGCATGATCGTTTCGTACAAAAGCTCCGCTGCCTTATCGTATTCCTCGTAGCTGTAAAACGCGGTGGGATCGGTTTCAACCAGGGAGTCGATCTGACTTCTGATCCGGTTATAGGTCTCTTCAAACCGTCCGCTGTTTACATACTCATCCACCAACTGCTGCAGATAGGAATGATACTTTTCAAGATACTCTTCGTTCTCCAGCAGTGCGTCGAAAAACTGCGTGCCGGAAAAAGGCGTATCGATGGCGTCATTGACAACACTTGTGGCATCTCCGTCTCCTCCCATGGCCATGCCGCCGAGGGAAAGGTTATAATCCCAGGGGAAAAGATTCAGCTGTCCGTCATACTCATACAGATAGTAATTATGTGCCATGGAACCGGACAGGCTGTCCTGGTTGACCGAGAACACATGCACTGCCATGTATTTCAGAATATTATCCACATCCAGATAAGTCTCAAGGTCCGTGCCTTCACTGATATTCTTCAGCGCCGTTACAACCCGTCTGTGATCACCCTTGCTGGTCTCTGTGATCTCGCCGTCCCAGATGGTGGAATAGCTGTCCAGGTCATCATCCGAGTAGTTTAAGTTCGCGCCTCCATTTCCCATGGAAAAGCCGCCCTTGCCGCGTTCCCGCTGACTTTCTTTGTCTGAATCGCCTCCATCACTATTCGCTGCTGCATCACTGTCAGCTTTTGCCTGTGAGCCGGACTGTGCATCTGAATTATTCGCCGCAGCTGTATCTTCAGAGCCGAATCCGCCCGGCATATTGCTTGGATCAAAATCGCCCATCTGGGGCATATTGCTCGGATCAAAGTTACTCATATCCGGCATATTGCTTGGATCGAAATCTCCCATAGCCGGCATATCTCCGGGGTTAAAATCACTCATATCCGGCATGCTGTCAGGATCAAAATCGCTGCCCGGCAGATCCCCGAAGGAAGGTCTTTCGCTTCCGGAATCGGAATCTGTAGAATCGCTTCTTTTTCCCGGGAAATTTCCGCCTCCCAGCATGCCACCGGGGGCAGAGGGACCGCCGCCCTTTGACGAGGAACCGGAACCACTGTCGCCGCCCATTTCCATACTGTCAGGCTTATAAATCTCTCCATCCTGGGTACCGTAGTTTCGAAGGATAAAACTATCCTCCACGCCTTCCAGGGCTAAATACACGCCCCAGTATTCACCGTTTACGGAAACCTTTGCGTAGTTGTAAAGGGAAGAAGTCGCACCGATGAACTGATACATATCATAAATGATGGCTTCCTTCATGTTGGTGGCATCAGCGTAATTGTTGTTTAAAATGAGCTTGTCAAGGCCAAAGCAGGTCTGTCCCTCTACAAAATGCCCGAATTCCAGCTTAAGACTGTATCGGTCCGTATCAGGATCATTGGCGATAGACGACAGACTGGTATTTCCCTTGGGACGTATCCCTACATTTTTGAACTTTGTCCCGTTTATGACCACATCACAGGAGTAGTACTCTTCTGATGTTGCATTATCAAGCATGGTCCGCCACTCATCAGAATCCATTATTATGTTGACACTGATGATCTGATCCGTATTGAAGAGTTTGG
>JAFZNL010000345.1 GCA_017550925.1 Lachnospiraceae bacterium
AACAGCCATATGCACAAGGTGCTCATTTACTTCAACGCCGAAGATTGCATCGGAAAGTTCAATAGAGCCAACCTCATTGCCTTCCATATTATATACGGATACGTTTGCCATGATCCTCTTTACCTCCTTTCACCGATTATGCATCCACTCTCGTGGTCTCTTTGATAGTCACCATGGATTTCTTCGGTCCGGGAACGGAGCCCTTAACCAGCAGAAGATTTTTCTCTGCATCCACTCTGACTACTTCAAGGTTTTGAACGGTTACTTTTACATGACCCATGTGACCGGGCATTCCTTTTCCCTTGAACACGCGGGAAGGTGAGGAACATGCACCATTGGAACCCTGATGACGGTGGAATTTGGAACCGTGCTTCATGGGACCGCGGTGCTGGCCGAGTCTCTTGATCGCGCCCTGATATCCTTTACCTTTGGAAATCGCGGTTGCATCTACGTGATCGCCAACTGCGAAAATGTCTGCTTTGATCTCCTGAGCGAGTGCATACTCGCCTGCATTCTCAAAACGGAACTCACGAAGATATCTCTTTGCGGAAACGCCAGCTTTGTCAAGATGACCCTTAACCGCCTTGTTCACACCATGTCTGTGAGCGATCTCTTTCTTGCCGCCCTTATCCTTGGTGATGATCTTTTCCTTCTTGTCTTCAAAACCCACCTGAACTGCATTGTAGCCGTCGTTCTCTTCCGTCTTGATCTGAGTTACCACGCAGGGACCTGCTGTCAGGACCGTTACGGGGATCAGGGATCCGTCTTCCTGGAAGATCTGGGTCATGCCGACCTTTGTTGCCAGTATCGCTTTCTTCATTTTAAAACCTCCTTCATGCATCGGAGCACTGTCGCGCTCTTACATAAAATAACTACCTACTTACTTTTCGCTGCTCTTCATTTTGATGCTGAAAGATACTCCAGCAGGCATTTCCATTCTCTGAAGAGCATCCACCGTTTTCTGGGTGGGCGCGATCACGTCGATCAGTCTCTTATGCGTTCTCTGCTCAAACTGCTCGCGGGAGTCCTTATACTTATGGACTGCCCTGATAATGGTTATAACTTCCTTCTTAGTAGGAAGAGGCACAGGACCAGATACCTGTGAACCATTCTTCTTGACCGTCTCGATGATCTTCTTTGCAGAAGAGTCGATGAGCTGATGGTCATACGCTTTCAACGTGATTCTCATTACTTGATTTGCCATAAAAATAGCCGCCTCCTTTTCGCACTTTTTTGTTGCAAGTACGACAAGTGGTGACTGTACACTCTCCCGTGTGTGTCATGAAAATTCTCATTCTCATTTCGCAACACGTCGTTTCTGCCAAAGGCAGACTATTTGCTTTCGCTTACTGTACAGTGACTTGTCGTCAGATTCGTTGACATTCGCTCCACGGAAAACCTGCATACGCTTTCGCGCAGGCAGCAACCTCACGCTTCATAGCTATCATGTCACAGCGTTGTCTATTGTACACCGCCAAAAAGGGAAAATCAAGCACTTTTTTTGCCCAATTCTCCCTTTTTTGCATGATTTTTGTTTTTTTTATAAGACAATCCGCATCGTAAGAGGTCTTTCTACTATATATAGTAGATTCTCCTCTTATTTTGCCGTTACTTCATCGAACTCTTTTGTAATTTCCTCTGAAGGAGCCGGCGTCAGAAGGCTGACAATCACGATGAAGATCATGGCTACCAGGAAAGCCGGAGCCAGCTCATACAGATCCCAGACACCGCCCATGGGACGCACGCCGTATTTCCAGATAAATACCATCAGTCCGCCGGAAACCATACCTGCCATGGCGCCGAAGCGGTTGCAGCGTTTCCAATATAAGGAAAGAAGAACTGCCGGTCCGAACACGGCACCGAAACCTGCCCAGGCAAAGGATACGATGTTGAAGACGGAACTGTCCGGGTTGGAAGCGATGATGGCTGCAAGCACTGCAACACCGATGAGGGTTGCACGGGCTGTCAGCATAGCGCCCCGCTCTTTTAACTTGATCTTGAAGACATCCTGGATAATGTTCTCGGATACAGCCGATGCCGCTGCGATCAGCTGGGAGTCTGCCGTGGACATGGTAGATGCCAGGATACCTGCGATGATCAGACCTGCGATCAGGGCAAATACAAATCCGTTATGGCTGATATGGTCTGCCAGCACAACGATCAGGGTCTCAGCTTTCGATGAGGAAGTAGGATCCTCAATCAGGGATTCCAGCACACCCGCCTGTGTCATGGCACGACCCACAACGCCGAGCATTACCGCGATGGCCAGTGAGAACAGTACCCAGACAGAAGCAACGCGTCTGGAAAGTTTCAGTTTGTCCGGATTCTCGATTGCCATAAAGCGAAGCAGGATATGGGGCATACCGAAGTAGCCAAGCCCCCATGCAAACATGGTGATCTTGTTAAAGAACCCGTAAGGATCTGACGCTGCCGTCGAATTATTATAGGTAGCGGAAAGATTCAAAAAGCCGGGCAGTGCACCTGCATTGGCTGCCACTGCATCGATACCGCCTGCCTGTGCCACGCCGTAACCCAGCACTATGAAGAGGGCGATGGTCATAACGATGGACTGGATAAAGTCCGTGGTGGAAGCTGCCAAAAATCCACCTGTGGTGGTATACCCTACGATGATGATCGCTGATACGATCATAGCCAGCTGGTAGTTGACACCAAACAGGGATGAAAAGAGCTTGCCGCAGGCCGAAAAACCGGATGCTGTGTAAGGCACGAAGAAGATGATGATAAAGATCGCGCCTACCAAAAGCAGGATGTTGCTGTCATCCCGGAATCGGTTCTTCAGATAATCCGGGATCGTGATGGCACCAACCTTCTCCGTATATTTGCGAAGCCTTTTCGCTGTAAAGAGCCAGTTCAGATAAGTTCCCACGATCAGTCCGATGGCCGTCCAGCCCGCATCTGCAATACCGGAAAAATATGCCACGCCCGGAACGCCCATCAACAGGTAGGAACTCATATCTGATGCTTCCGCACTCATTGCTGTTACGAACGGTCCGAGTTTTCTTCCTCCTAAATAAAAATCCCCTACGTCATTTGTGTTTTTGGCAGCGATAAAACCTACCAAAAGCATTCCGCACAGATATAAAACAATGGTAATGATAATACCGATCTGTGCACTTGTCAGTGTTCCCATGTTACTCCTCCTTTTTAAATTGATTCGTAGTGTATCGTCTTCGCATTTTCATACCGGACTTTGCACTACTCTTTCATGAAATGATATATTACCTGAGCATTGCCAATGAACTCCGGCTTTTTGCCGTCATCAATGGCGAGAGTTATCCCCTCCTGCCCTTCGTAATCTGTGATGGATACGCCGATGTAAAACTCATCGCGGATAGCATCGCTCACCGGCACCCGTGTTGTTCCCACCAGGGAATCAGAAGTGCCCAGTTGGTGAAGGTCCACATCCAGTCCTTCCCAGTATACCTGGTTTTTATCTTTATCAAATACATAAATGGTCACGGGCCAGTCAAAATAAAAGCCCGCCGGTCCTGCATTTTGAAAAGTGAGCTGGACCTCCATGCTGTTTTTTGCAAAATCATATCTTGTATGCAGATTGGATACATACAGTCTATATCCCATTCTCCGAAGGATGGAATTTGCAGCTTTCTGATAATTGTCATCCGTCAGATCCGGTACCTTCGGACCGATAAAGGTCATATTGGAGTCCGAGATCAGTTCCAGGGTCTGCCCAAGGTTTTCACCCAGCAGACTCTCCATGGGAATATCGCTTGTAAACTCACCTCCGATGGGTTCATTCCTGCCAAACTCCTCCAAAGGTTTTAAGGTAATGGCGGTTCCAGATGTTTCCTGCAGTCCGCCCTTTCGCAGGGTGGTCAGCCATTCCTTTGTATCCTCCGCTGATCCGGTCATATC
>JAFZNL010000346.1 GCA_017550925.1 Lachnospiraceae bacterium
GCGTCGGCGGATAATTCGTCTCTAAGTCACGCAGAAGCACCTGCTTGGTGGGTGTCAGAATCTCTGCCTCGGAGATATCTTCTTCGGTCCGGGATGCGCCGCGGCTGGACAGATAATAGTAGTATCCTACGATCATGACAACGAGGATCAACAGTATGATAATACCCTTGATTCCATTGAACTTTTTCACCCGGCGCACCTCCTTTCCTTTTAGATTTTTTCTATCGTTTTTAAATTATTAATTATGGATTTAATTTGCCATATTTATTTTATATCGGCCGCAATTTATTGTATTCATTCATCTTCAAAACCAAGTTCCAAACTCTGACCATCCTTTGCGGCAATCGCACCCGGAAAGATCTCTTTCACCGGCTGCATATGATCTTCCGGCCAGGGCATGGCAGGCGAATAATGGGTCAGCCAGAACTGTTTCGGATTCGCCTTTGCAGCAATCTGCGCCGCCTCCCGCATCATCATATGTTTATGCTCTTTGGCGTTCTCAAATTTCTCTTCTTCACCGTACATCCCTTCACAGATGAACAGATCCGCATCCGTTGCAAACTCTTCGATGGATGCTGTGGGTCTGGTATCCGTAACATAGGTCACTTTGATGCCCTTCCGCGGGGCTCCCATAACCATATCTGGGGTGTAGGTCTTCCCTTCGAACTCCACTTCGTTGCCCTTTTGCAGCGGATTCCAAAGCTGCACGGGAAGTCCTAAGGCCTTCGCTTTTTCTACCTGGAACCTGCCGGCCCTGGCCAGTTGCAGACTGTAACCGTAGCAGGTCACATTGTGCTGCACCTTAAAAGCTGTAATCGTCAGGTCTCCGAAGGATATGCTTTCCCGGGGCTGGGTCAGTTCGTGGAACTGAATCTCAAAGGGTAGTTCCGGTGCGATCACCCGAAGGGCGCTGACCACCCGCTGCAAGCCTTTGGGACCGATCATCAAAAGCGGCTCAGTGCGCTCTGCATTTCCCATGGTCAGGAGCATGCCCGGCAGGCCGCTGATGTGGTCCGCGTGGTAATGGGTAAAGCACATCACATCGATGGGCTTGGCACTCCAACCCTTCTTTTTCATGGCGATCTGCGTCGCTTCTCCGCAGTCCACCAATATACTCATTCCATTATATCTGGCCATCATGCTGGTCAGGTATCTGTAGGGCAGCGGCATCATCCCGCCGGTGCCCAGCAAACATATATCGATCATTTTTACCTCATACCGTATACCACAGGATCATGGCATCTTCCTTCGGGGCCTCGTAGAATCCCGGTCGGACGCCCGCGTCTTTGAAACCAAGTGCATGATACAGTTTAAGCGCCGGTTCATTGGAAACCCGTACCTCCAGGCTGCAAGCTGTCATTCCCCGAGATGCTGCGCTCTCCAGTAAAAATGAAAGCATCTTTTTTCCGATCCCCTTGCCCCGATGATCCGAAGCAACGGCTACCTGATTGATATAGCCTTCGCCAAGGATCAGATAAAGTCCACTATAGCCGATCACGCTCTCATAACCGGACGCTACCGTATCTCCCCCGGTCTTTTGCATCTGTATCTTTCCGTCACTGACAGTGGCTACCACATAGACGCTGTCTTCTCTTGCGAGGGCATCTGAAAGCGCCTGTCTGCTCCATGGCATGGAAAATGTCTGTTGCTCCAGCTTCGCGACCTCGTCCAGATCCTCAGGCGTCATCAGCCTGACCGTGATCCCTGTCTTTTCTTTGTCATCCATATTTTCTATATTATCAGTATGGCCAGCTGCCTCACCGGCCCCGTTATGATCCGTTTCCGCTCTGCTGCCCGGCTGCTGCCTGTTTTTCCTTCAGTTCCCGTTCTGCCTGGGAAAGCCGCAAATAAACGGGTGCATGCTGATCCGATGAGATCACTTTTCCCTGTGCAAAAAGCCCGGCACCAAGGGATGCCACAGCCCCCGCCCGCTGCCTTGCCATATGGGGCGGCGCAAAGGCAAAGGGAACGCTCAGCCCTTCTTCAATCTTCTGTCTATATACATCACTGCCCTCGCCCATCAGCAGGACTCTTTCCCCCGCTTCATTGATCCGGGCGATCATCTCCTCGCAGCCGCAAACCTGCTGGGATACCACCTCGGTAGGGAATCCCTCTTTATCAAATCCGTAAAGCCCCGTATACACCTGTCCCCTTCTTGCATCCATCATAGGACAGACCAGACCAGCGAATCCATATGCCTGATAAGCCATGGCCTGCAGTGTTGGCACTTCCACCAGCGGAATATCCAGTGCCAGCCCAAGTCCTTTTGCCGTTGCCGATCCAATCCTCAGGCCCGTAAAGGATCCCGGTCCAGCCGATATGGCAATGGCATCTAGTGACTTCGGATCCGTTTCCGTCATCTGCACGATCTCCTCAAACATGGGGAGAAGTGTCTGGGAATGTGTTTTTTTATAGTCTACGCTGTATTCGGCAAGCAACACCCCATCCGATAAGATCGCAACGGAGGCCACAAGTCCCGAGCTTTCGATCGCTGCCAGTTTCATAATGTCCTCTGACTCTTCATCTGTTTCGTTTATCCGATCAACTCAATCAGTTTATCTCACAATTCGCCTGTCGGCTTTGTTCTTTTTCACTTCACTCTGCGCTTACCACCGTGATCTTCCGGTAATCAAACCCCTGCTCCGGATCTTTCTCAATGGAGATCCTGACCACATCCGCCGGCAGGAGCTCTTCGATCTGCGAAGCCCATTCCACGAGACAGACACCGTCGCCGAAGAAATAATCCTCGTATCCGATCTCATCCATCTCCTGCGGTTCTTCAATCCTGTATACATCAAAATGATACAGCGGGATATCCCCCTGTTCATAAACCTGCAGGATGGTAAAAGTCGGACTGCTGATGGGTCCTGCGATTTTCAGGCCCTTCGCAAAGCCCCGGGCAAACACCGTTTTTCCGGTACCCAAATCTCCTTCTAATGCATATACCTGCCCCGGCTTTGCAGCCTCAGCGATCCTTTTTCCGACGGCCAGTGTTTCCTCTTCTGACCAAGTGATAAAAATGTCCGTTTTGTTTTTACCCATACCTTTTTATAATATAACACAAATCTCTTTCAAAGTATATATGACTTTTCACCACAACCGGACAATTTTGGAACATTTTTACAGTTTTTTCTTTAATTTAAGGTGTTTTTCTCTCACCCTCTCCCTTGCACACAAAGAATTGGTATGATATAGTTATTACGGTCTATATCTTGTGGTAGGATTTCCTTTTTCATTCCCACTACATGATATAGAAAAAGGAGAGATTATGAAAAAAACAGTTACAGAGAATGCTGCTGTGACAGCAAAGAAAAAAATACTCACCAGGGAAAATATCGTTCTGGCTGCAAAGATCCTGTGGGTCCTGGCTTTCGCAGTTTTGATGTTCGCCCTGGTACGGCGCGGTTATTTTGTCAAAAAAGACGGTGCCCTCAAGCCGAAAAGGGTCCTTTACGGAGCCGTCCTGACTGCGGGCGGTCTCATCCTGCTTTTCATCCGGGTGCATTTTCTGGAAAAAGTTGAAAAGCTCCTAAGCCTGATCCTTACATTCCTTTCTCCTATCTTCACCTATCTGCTCCTGGAGATCCACTTAAAATCCAACTTTAAAACATGGGCTCCCAAGGTGACCGCCGGCAATCTGATGCTGCTTTATGCCCTGATGTTCATTGGGCTCTTCTTGACCAACTACTATCTGCCCACCGTCCTGCTTCCGGCAGCCTGGTGGACTTTCTTCGCGGTGACCAATCTCCATATCATGGATTCCCGCGGAGCCATGGCCGTGGTATCGGACTTAACGCTGCTGCGCTCCGCATTGCAGGTAGCCGGCGAGTTTAAGTTCGTCCCCTCCAACCATACCATCTTCATGGTGCTGCTAACCTTAGACTACATCCTGTTTTTATGCAAATTCAAAAACATCAAATACTTTGAAAAACCCTCTCGTCGCATCGTTTTCACCATTGCGGCTATTTTCTTTTCCGTCTTTGCCTGCGACCAGGTTATGAATCACGACTATGTGGATATGCGAAAAACCCAGTATCTACCCCAGCGTGCATACAAGCAATTCGGTGCGACGCTGACTTTTATCAGTTCCACCAAGATCCTGTTCCCGGATAAGCCGGAAGGATATACGCCTGAGACCGCCGCACAACTGGCTGAAAAATACCCCACGGACAGCGTTGATGGTTTTGACGTTACCAAAGCTCCCAGCATTATCGTGATCATGGACGAAGCCTTCACTGATTTCACGGACACCTACGGCATGCAGACCAGCGAGCCTATCATTCCCTATTTCCGCAACCTGACCGAAAATGCCATTGACGGACATATGTATGTATCCATTCACGGTGGGCAGACCGCTAATACGGAATATGAATTCCTGACCGGAAACTCCAAGGCCTTCATCCCAGCCGGTATATCGCCTTTCCAGTCCTATATGAAGACCTATGGCAGCCATATGTCCCTGATGCGAAACCTGCGCATGATGGGATATGAAGACCTGATCGCATACCACAGCTATAATACAGTAGGGTATAACCGTGTTCAGGCTTACCAGAACTTAGGATTCAGCCATTTTTATTCAGAAATTTCCACGGAAAATCCCACTTATATGCGGGATTATATCGATGATGAGTCAGACTTTAACAAGGTCATCCAGCTTTATGAAAACAGCTTAAGCCAGCATGGCAAGCCCTGCTTTATCTTTAACGTGACCATGCAGAACCACTCTCCTTATGATGCTTATTATGACAATATGACATGCCCCATCAGCGTTACGGATGAAAAATACAACACCACGGAATATGTGGTCTATAACAATCTGATGAAATATACGGATACGGCCTATGGGCATCTGATCGAGTATTTCAAGCAGCGGGAGGATCCCGTCATCGTTGTGATCTTCGGCGATCACCAGCCCGCCATGGTACCGGAGGATCTAAAAGATCACCCTCTGTACAAATACGAAGTACCCTTCAAGATCTGGGCAAATTACGATATCCCGGAAGAAACCTATGATGTCATCAGCCCCGGATATCTGGGTACCCTGGTCATGGACCTGATTGACGCGCCCCTGACCGGCTATCAAAAATTCCTGTTAGAAACAAGGAAGGAAATCCCTGCCATAACATTCTACGGCTATATTGGAGCCGACGGCAAACTGTATGACACAGAGGATGCTTCCTCACCCTATTACGAGACTATGAAGGCTTACCATTACCTGCAATACAACAGCCTTTTCGATAAAGATAACATCATGACAGACTTCTTCTATTTGAAAGGTGGGGACGAAAAACCAGAAGGTTATGGCGTCGACTGAAAAGTCGAAATGCGGTCTGCCCCTGAGCAAGATTAAGGTAATATTAAGGTTTTATGTATTGACAA
>JAFZNL010000347.1 GCA_017550925.1 Lachnospiraceae bacterium
CCGAATGGAAGACTTCGCCTTCCAACTGCTCCTCTGACTGCGCGCTTTCATCATCAGACATGTCATTGCTGCGGCTTTCTTCCACTCCCCGGCCTTTTCTACTTTCGCTCTTTTTCTGCTCTGCTAAAGTCGTTTCCGCCTGGGAAGATGCATTCGCAAGGGCCTCTTCCACCACCCGCGCTTCTTTCACGCCGGCAGAAACCGCAGACGCGGTCTCCTTTAAGTCCTCATGCTTGCTATTGAGCATATCGTATAAAAAGACCACTTCCTCATGGGATTTATGGATATCCTCCATGACGGTATCCGTGTATTCCGAAACTGCGTTGATCTTCTCGTTTGTCAGCCGTTCCAAAGCGCGCTCCGTTTTTTCTACGGAGTACTGACTGGTCTCCTCCACGATATCAGAGACCTGCGACTTGACATCCTTCATTTCCTTATCGATCAGTTCGCGGATCTGTTTTTTCGTCACTTCCGGATCGATCTGCTCTAATTCGCTTCCCATTTCGGGCATAATATAACTGACAACGGAGACGATCGCTCCTGCTGCCAGCAGTATGATATTCAGTGTTCCAATTCCCATATTTGATTACCGTTTATTCCTGTCTTTTTCCGTTTTTATTTCCGTATCCTTTGATTTCGAATATGATCTCTGACCCTTAATCTCCTTGTCTATACGTCTGCACGAAAATCCGATATTTTTTTGCGGATCACCCTTCCTTCTACCGGAATCTCATCCGCTTTTTCCTGGGCAGCTGCCTGCTTTGCACGTGCCTGTCTTCTTCCGGCGCCGCCGTCTCCTGCATACTCATTGCTGCCGCCGTCTGTCGCATCTTTCTGAGACTGTCTGGTATCTACATCCGTCGTACCGTTGACCTGGGATGCTTTTTCGGCATTCTTCTTATCCACCTCGCTTTGAAACACGGATTGGTTCACAACGCCCTGGTGGTCTTCATTATATTTCTGGATCGCCAGATCCTGCGGTCTGGTCATAGCCAGGTTGTAGTCCACTACACTGATGTTCATATGGTACCCTCTCTAATCCCCGTATTAATAACTTCCCATCCGGATATCGCCCTTATCATAGAAGAACCTGCAGTAGCTTGCTTCTTTCTTCAATGTAACGGATTCTTCTCCGATCACGATCTTGGTACCGGGATATGCGGTGTCTCGTACACGGACGCAGGATTCACTTTTATCCTGCATCAGATCCTCGATCCCTGCCAGTTCATCATCATCCGCCATCAGCTTCTCCTCTAACTGTTTGGATGCCTGCATCAACGACTGCACATACTGCATCTGTTCCGGCGGAAGTTTCGCACCGGCTTTGATCTTCTCGGCAGCACCCGCAAGAGTAGTCTGGATCATGGTGCGCTTCTTTTGCATCTCCGTCATTTCTTTTTGCAGCTGCGCATAACGCACCTTCATGGCCGGATCCACGCCGACCTCAACTACCGTATCCGCTCCCATGGCGGAGCCTAAGATCCTGCAGGAAACCTGAGTCGTGGCACGTACCATTCCGCCTGCGATAAAGCCCTTCTTGCCATCAACCTTGACTTCGTTTTTCGCATTGACTTTGCTGTGGAGTATGGAATCCGTTTCCACAAAAGTCCCTGCTTCCACTTCCGCATTTTCAATGAATTTGGAAACCACGCTGCCGCCGGCAACCAGTTTTCCGCGGTTCATGCCATTCATGCCCATGGCGATGACGATATTGCCGCCGGCTGTCAGATTGGCGCCTTCCACAACGCCCCGTACTTCGATATCTCCCGTTGCCGTCACGGAAAAGCCTGTCTGCACATTTCCGCCCACGACCACGCTGCCCTCTGCATTGATATTGCCGGTAGCAGTTCCTACATTCTCTACCTCATAAACATCCGAAACGAAAACTTTGCCGGTGGCCAGCATCACATGTCCGTTGATCTGGCTGCGAAGCTCTGTCTTATCCTCGGATATATCGATCTTCCGACCGTACTTCAGGACCAGTCGTTTTACCTGACGCGGTTTCTCCACCTCGCCGAAAACCGTATAGCCCGGCTCACCCTTATCCTCTGGATGGAGCTTTGCCAGCAAATCGCCTGCCTTACAATGATTAATGGTATTTAAGTTAAAAAAGTCAACGGAACCATCTTCTTTTCTCTCCGGCCTTGCTGTCAGATCGGTATTGAAAAAATACTCGATGCTGGCATCGGTACCATGGCGCGGGGCTTTGCCTTTTGCCACAACAATATCCTTGCAATATTCCCTGTTTGCAATAAAAGCTGCGATGGACTGCTGGTCGATCCCCATCTTGATGCGCTGGAAAGCCAGATCTTTCACGATCTCGTCCATTCCCATCACGTTGCCGCCGGTACTGGGCGCATAAAAACGCGCCGTGGCTGTCATTCTGTCCGGCGACACGTTTACCACCATGGTTTCCTGCTCGGCATAAACAGGCATCGGTATCAGCGGCACAATGGTCGGTCCTGACTGCGGCAGGGCCTGCAATGCCGCGTAGATTGCTTTCACATCAAATTGCGTGATCCTTTTTGATTGCAGATAAGCAGTCACTTCATTGATATCGAGTTCATCTCCGCCATCGGTTGCAGGATACAGCTCAAGTCCCGTCCCCACCGCAGATATATTCAAACGAAAATATGAATTCATGCTGATCCCCCTTGCATTATGCCTTGCTATGTAAAATCCCCATATAGGCTCCCATCTTCGTCTTCATTTTTGAAAGCGCTCTCGTGTGCAGCTGCGATACCCTTGATTCAGAGACCTCCAGCACACTACTGATTTCTTTCAAAGTCATCTCCTCGTAGTAATAGAGGGTGATGACTGTTTTTTCCTTATCTGTCAAAAGCTCCAGCGCTTCGATCAGTTTTGCCTTCAGCTCTGCCTTTTCTAAAACAGCCTCCGGCTGCTGGAAATCCTCGGACACTCTGCTGGCAGATTCGTTCGGGATGTCGCTGCCGGTTTCCAAGTATTCGTTCAGGGAAACCACCCCGGTGACCTTCATCTGCGTCTGCCATTCCAGATACTCATCACCAGTGATCCCCAGACCTTCTGCGATCTCCTCATCCGTTGCATCCCGGCCTTTTTCTGCCTGGATCTTATTGCAGACCTGATCGATCTGGCGCTGCCTCTGTCGGATAGTTCTCGGAATCCAGTCCATCTTACGAATCTGATCTAAGATTGATCCCCGGATTCGAAGGGACGCATAGGTTTCAAACTTAACATCTTTAAAAGCATCAAATTTATCGATCGCATCGATCAGTCCGAAAATACCATAGCCAACGAGATCGTCAAATTCCACGTTGTTGCCAAGGTACATGTTCAGACGCCCTGCCACCAGCTTTACCAGGGGTGCATACTCCAGGATCAGTTTTTCCCGAAGATCATCCCTTTTCGTCCTTGCATAATCGATCCAAAGTCGCTTCCTTGCGGCTTCATCCATAGTGTAACCCTCCAAATTGATCAGCAGTATCTTGTCTCCGAATTTTCATATCGGACTTTTACACTACCAACATCCCCTTTTAACCTGTTTCGTGATCCTTCTCGATCACGGAACCGTCTTCATTTTCAAGCCTTGCTGCCTCTTCTTCCTCCAGGCGTTTTGCTTCCTCTTCCGCTGCCTGCTCTTCCTGCCTTCGCCTTTCCTCCACGGCTTCTGTTGTCATCCCCGCTTTATCAAAAATAAGCTTGATCACACAACCGAAGATGTAAAAACCGATCAGCACCAGCAGGATCGTAATGAGGGAATCCTTTAATTCATAATGCCCCAGATAGGTGACAATGGCGGCGCTCAGCCCCGCACTCAGCGTCACAAGGAGCGGTATTTTTCGTGTGTCCATAGTTAGTTACTTTCTATTGGTACGTCATCTGAGCGAGCCACTCGTGGCTCACTCAGATGACGTACTCATCCCTTCCTACCGCTCTGATCAGAAACGATCCGTTAGCAGGATAATAGATGACCGTCCTACCGAAATTCTTGCCGGTATCTTCCGCCAGGATGGGGATATGAAGCTCTCCCAGTTTTTTCTTGACGGCTTCCACGTTCCGTGCGCCCACCTGGGCGGTACCGGGTTTCCCGGAAAAGGCGAACATCTGGGCCCCGCCGGCGATCTTGGATTCCAGCCTGGTCCTGGTGGCACCTGCAGCAACTAACTGCCGGATCAGCTCATCGATCCCGGTGTCTGCGAATTTCGGTATATTTGAATTGTCTCTGATAGCCGTACTGTCCGGCAGCATGATATGTGCCAGCCCGCCTATCCCCTTTAGCGGATCTCGTATTGCTATCCCGACACAGGAACCCAGTCCCAGTGTCGTCAGTCCGTCGGGTGCCCTGCAGATCTTTAAATCTGCCATCCCGACCTTTATGATCTCACCCATGATACAACTCCTGCAACAATGTATGCACTAAATCTGAATACCCAGTGACGCCATAATCTTGTCATACGATTCCAGATCCGGTACGAGGATAAAGAATCCGTCAATCTCTTTTTCATCCGTAAACTGTGTCTGGATCAGGAGCATCTTGTCTCCTACTTCACCAAACTCGATAGCCGGTACGGAAA
This sequence comes from Lachnospiraceae bacterium, assembly GCA_017550925.1. Classification (GTDB taxonomy): domain Bacteria; phylum Bacillota; class Clostridia; order Lachnospirales; family Lachnospiraceae; genus RGIG7926. Next base: position 4,557 of record JAFZNL010000347.1, read on the forward strand.
GGATCGCACCCGCCATATCAATACTCAGATCAGGGATAGACGGATAAATTGTCATATTGGTCAGCATGGAAAGAGAATTCAGATACGCACCCGTGATGATGTTTCCGATCTCCTTCAGGGCCGACAGTTCCATCTCGTCAAACCCGCCTTCCGTCTTGCCGCCGCTGCCAACGCCCATCAGCTGATTGACAAAGATATGGGCCGCCTCTTCCTGCAGCAGGAACATGATACTGCCCGTGATATCTCCTTCTACAAGCAGATAGATGCCTGCCATGATCTGCTCTTCGCCACCCATGATGGCACCAACTTCCTGAAAATTCAGAAGTTTAACCTGCGGCACCTTCATATCCACCTTCTGTCCCAGCATCTGTGCCAGCGCTGTCGTCGCATTTCCTGCTCCGATATTTCCGATCTCCTTGAGTACATCAAAGTACTGCTGGGATACATTGTTCAAATCAAAACTACCCATACCGTTCCTTCTCTTTCCTGCCTAAGCAGCCCCCGCCGCCCCTGCTTTTCATGTTTACAAGGCCTGATGATTGTCTGTGAAAAAAGCACGTCCGGGCACCAAAGACAATCTCCGGAGCCCGGTCGTTACAATCATTTAAGCACCGGCAACTTCCTTATCACCGAATGTAGCGCCGATATCCAGAAGGGAGATCAGCCTGTCTCTCTCCTCATCTTTGCCGACACCGAACAGAAAACTGGCAACCGAATCCTTGGAATTATATGCCACTTTCTCGATCTGTCCGGAATCTAATGTAATAACCTCCAGTACCTCATCTACCAAAACGCCGATGCAGTCACCGGATTCTAGTTTAATGATGATGATACGCGTTTTCTTGGTGATCTCATCCTCCGGAAGTCCCATTTTGATACGAAGGCTTATTACCGGGATTACCTCACCGCGGAGGTTCAATACGCCCTTGATATGCGCGGATACATTGGGCACACGGGTGATCCGCTGCATTCTTACGATATTATCTACATACTTGATATCAATTCCGAATACCTCTTCCCCGTAGCGGATCACGATATACTGAACTGAATCAAACTCCTGTTGCATTTCCATAATCTCATCCATCTCGAGGTCCCCCTTAAATCAGTGCGTTGGTATCCAGGATCAGTGCTACTTCGCCATCGCCGAGGATGGTCGCGCCGCTGATGATCTTGGACTTGTTGATATATTTACCCAGTGACTTGATAACGATCTCCTGCTGACCCATCAGCTCATCCACGATGAGACCGGCCAGTTTGTCGCCCTTCTTGACGATGATGACCAGAAGATTGTCATCCGGGCCCTTGGTAGATTCAATGGAAAGTACCTGATTCATGCGGATCAGCGGAACCACGGTACCACGCAGGTTCATCACTTCCTTATTCTCAACCAGCTTCACTTCGTTCTTTGCCACATCCTCAATGGTCTGGATTGAACCAAGTGAGATCGCATATTTCTCGCCGCCAATCTCCACCATGAGAGCCTGGATGATAGCCAGGGTAAGCGGCAGGCGGATGGTAAAGGTGGAACCTTCGCCGAGCTTTGTCTTGACATCTACTTCACCGGAAAGGGATTCAATCTTGGATTTTACAACGTCCAGACCCACGCCTCTTCCGGAAATATCGGTTACCTGTTTTGCAGTGGAAAAGCTGGGCAGGAACAGAAGGTTTACGATATCCTTGTCGTCCATGTTCTCAGCCTGCTCTGCCGTGATGGTACCGCGCTCAATGGCTTTCTGGCGAACTGCATCCACATCGATTCCGTTACCGTCATCGCCAACTTCGATCACGACGGTATTGCCATCCTGATATGCATTCAGGAATACGGTTCCCTCTTCCGGCTTGCCTCTCTGCGCACGGATCTCCGGTGTCTCAAGGCCGTGATCTGCGGAGTTACGCAGCAGGTGCATCAGCGGATCGCCGATCTCATCTACCACGGTACGGTCAAGTTCTGTCTCCTCACCGGACATTCTCAGGGAGATCTTCTTGTTCAGCTGCTTGGACAGGTCGCGGATCATCTTCGGGAACTTCTGAACAACGGTCTCAATGGGCACCATTCGAACCTTCATAACGGATTCATGCAGGTTCGTGGTCACACTCTCGAGATACTCGATCTGCTCGTTGAAGGAACCGCCGGTGACCATGCCTTCCTGGGTGGAAGCGGATACCAG
>JAFZNL010000348.1 GCA_017550925.1 Lachnospiraceae bacterium
CCGTTGCCAGATTCTGACAAGCATCAAACAGGCCCAGACGTCGTCCCATGAAGCCCGTGTCCGGTTCATCATAAGGCGTACTTGACAGTGTAAAGTTTCTCGGATACGTGAAGGTGGTCAGCGCATCACACTGCACAAAACTATTATTGGCAAAATCGATCAGTTTATCTGACTCAAAAACGATATCGGTCAAGGATTCGCAGTTTTCAAAGCAGCTATATTCAATTTTCGCACTGCCTTTGAATATGAGTTTTTTCAGCGGGATCACATTATCAAAACCTTCTTCATAGGCAAGGGAGTTCCCTCCTATTGCAAGGCCTTTTGCCTCTGCGGTTTCCCGGCTGGTAAAAGCCCAGGGTTCCAGGACAACGCCGTCTTCAAAAGTCACTTCCTTCAGATAGGTATTATCCGAAAATGCGCTGCGGCAGACAATGGTGTTGGCTGAAACGGTAAATGTTTCATCTTTTTTTCCTGCCGGATAAGCAGCCAGTCTGGTCACATTGTTATCGTCTTTATAATACAAAACACCGTCGACTGCAAAGTACGTTGTATTTCCGCCTTCTGCTACTTTGATCTCCTCCAAGGTCTGACAGTTCAGATAATGGTCCCCGCCAAAGGGGTTGCTAAAGTGGTCTGCATCATAATTGGCAGGCATCGTGATCTGTGTCAAAGCACACCTTGCAAAAGTATCCTCGCCAATGGATTTCAGTGATGCAGGAAGGACGTTATTTTCATTGATCGTTGTCAGGGATATATCGTTTGAGAAAACCTGATCGCCAATGCTTTCCAGTGTATCCGGAAGGGTAACCTTTTTCAGCGCTTTACAATCCCGGAAGGTCTGATTGGGAATATGCTTAATACCGCTTCCCAGGGTTACTTCTTCCAGTGCCGGGCAGCCTTCAAAACACTGGGTTTCTTTGATCTCAACGCCCCCGGGCAGGGTCAGCTTTGTCAGATTATCACAGTAAGCACAGGATGCGATGGTTTTTACACTATCCGGGATGACAAGTGTGGAAAATTTCCCGTGATCCAGGTTATTGATCGCCGTCACCGGATAGGATGTGCCTTCCTCAACAAATGTATCGAATATATTGCTGGGATCGTATTCCTCGCTTCGTTGAAACTGTACGGCTGCCGGAATCCGGAATTCTCCCGTGACATCTTCTCCTATGATGGAAGTAAGCGTAAGTTCGCCCTGATCATTCAGATACCAGGTAAGCACGTATTTATTACGATACGGATAAACAAAGCCCTCTTCCTCATCAACCACCAGATAATCGGTATCCACAATCTCATAATCAAGGGTCGTATAGATATAATCATTATAACCCGGGGCTCCCTGGGAAGAGATCTCCTCTTCACCGGCCATGACAGTCACTCCCGATAGGATCAGGGCTGCCAGCAGCATAAGCAAAAATGCCACAGGTCGTTTTGCGCGTTGCTTTCCTGAATACTCCATATTGCATCCTCCCCTTTATGTGCGATTTTGCACACTTCAAATATACGATAATTATATATTTTCAATTAAAGGCAAAACAACAAAATATAGAATCTGTCAATGACAAATCGTGAGGTCTTTGCATCTGGTATACATAATATCTATTTTCCAGACATTATGTAACTTATAAGTTTTGTCCGATCACTATCTTTATCAGAAAAAAGACCGCCTGCATCGCAAGTGGTCTTTTCCATCTTCTTCTATCTTCTATTTCTTTTTCTTCTATGTTTTCGCACTTCGCTTCAGAATCTAAATATGTGAAATCTAAACACCCGAAACGAAAATCTCTAAGGCGCTTTCATCCTTAAAATCCTTCGGCTCTTCTGATCTTCCGCATTTCCCGCCGACGAAGCGCGCCTTCATACTCTGCCTTATCCGACTCACTTTGGAGGTCTAATCCGAATCTGACCTTTTTGGGTCTTCCCTTTTCATCTACATGAACTTCCGTAAAATATGCACGGTTGATCACGCGGCGCAGTCCGGTCTCCCGCTCTTCCACGTAGACATCCGTGCGCACTTCCATGGAGGAATAGCCCACATAAGTGACCTTTGCTATGACTACAACGATATCATTAATATATGCCGCATTTTTAAACTGCAGATCATCACAGGCTGCTGTGGTCACATGCCCTGCACAGTGCCTGGTGGCTGCGATCCCTGCCACCTGGTCCATCCACTCCATAAGCCGTCCGCCATAGAGTCTCCCGGCACCGTTGATATCTTCGTATTGGATACATTTTACCCATTCTGTTTTGGAAAACTCCACCGTTCTGTACTGTTCAAATTCCATGATCTTTTCCCCTGCGTTTTTTATATGATGATGAAACCATCGTGATTATTCTACACTAAATTGTTTCAACATACAACCAAAGAACTACTGTGGAAACATATGGATATGTATCGATCAGAGAAACAGAAAAGGCCGCCTGTTAAGCGACCTTTTCCTTCTTCATTTACTTTTGGCTACTGATAATATGTATTGGGTTCATCTTATTTGTTCCTGTAGCCCATCAGATATGCATCCACTTCCTGCGCGCAGGAAAGTCCTTCGTGGATTGCCCACACCACAAGAGACTGTCCTCTCCTTGCATCGCCTGCTGCAAAAACGCCGGGCTGATCCGTGGTATAGCCTTCTGGGTCCTGAGTTTGGATGGTATGGCGCCCTGTCAGCGGAAGTCCTAATGCCTTCGGCAGGTATTCCTCAGCACCGATAAAGCCTGCAGCGATCAAAAGAAGTTGACAGGAAAGGGTTTTTTCGCTGCCTTTTTGCTCCACAAGTTTGCCGTTTTCGAATTTCACCTGGACGGTTACAATCTCTTTGATCTTTTTGTTTTTATCTTTGTGTACTTCCTTGACGGTAGTTTCAAAGACTCTGGGATCTTCACCGAACAGGGCAATGGCTTCCTCATGTCCGTAATCGATCCTGAGAGTTTTGGGCCACTCCGGCCAGGGGTTATTTGCTGCCCTTTCCACCGGCGGCTTAGGCATCATCTCAAGAGCGGTCACACTCTTTGCACCAAGCCGGAGGACTGTTCCGATACAGTCATTTCCGGTATCGCCGCCGCCGACTACCACCACATCTTTTCCGGCTACCTGCTTTTTCAGATCCTCCGGGATCTCACCGCCCACAACGCCTTTTGTCACCTGGCTTAAGAAATCAACCGCAAAGTATACGCCTTTTGTCTCCTTCGGATCTGCCGCAGGAAGCGGGCGGGCGTTTTTGGCGCCGCAGCAAAGAACCTTTGCATCAAAACCTGCCAGGAGCTTTTTCGTCTTCGGATCATTTCCCATATCCGCCCCGGTCACAAAGGTGATGCCTTCTGCTTCCATACGTTTTCTGCGTCGTTTGATCACGGCTTTATCCAGTTTCATATTGGGGATGCCGTACATCAAAAGTCCGCCGATCTCATCTTCCCTTTCATAAACGGTGACCAGATGTCCGCGCTGGTTGAGTGCCTGTGCTACGGCAAGACCTGCAGGACCGCTGCTGATAACGGCTACTTTTTTGCCGCTCCTTCTGGCAGGAACGACAGGCTCCATCAGACCGTTTTCATAAGCGCCCTCGATCAGATAC
>JAFZNL010000036.1 GCA_017550925.1 Lachnospiraceae bacterium
GGCAGAACTGAATCAGGTAAAACTAAAGTGGGGCTCTTATGAAGAAACGAGTTTGACAAGCGGAACGGGAAAACAAACCTCTCTGACTTACAATCTTTATGCTGACGTTCCAATTATTGAAAATGCTGATGGATATCAGATGGAGATTTATGATGCAAAAGGGAAAAAGATTAAAACAGTAAATCAAAAACAAATGGATTCCAGCGTGATCCGGATAGCGGCAAAGGATTTGAAACAGAATGGCTGCAGTGTAAGAGTAAGGGGATACAGGTCATTTCAGAAGAAGAAGTATTATAGTGCATGGTCGTCAAAGAGATTTGCATTAAGGCAGCCTATGTGCGCAGCAAGACCTTACCGGGGAAACCTGATGATCCGCTGGGAGGCAATCGCTGGTGCTACAGGGTATGATGTTTATCTATCAGATGAAAAAATGGCAGAGAGTTTTCGTAAAGTGAAATCTGTAAAAGCGAAATCAGGGCAATCGGTATATCAGTTGACGATCAAGAAAATTAAAAAGAAGAAATTTAATTCGGGGAAAAAATACTATTATTATGTGATTGCAAAAAGAAAGAAGAGTGGAGAGACTGTATTTTCTGCGAAAAGCTTTAAACAGTTTATTGTGAAAATGTAAAAAGCTTGTCATGTTGTAAGATTGTAATTCGTGTACTTTTGAATTATGTTTCGGGATAACTGGATTTTTACATTAAGCCTTTTATAGCTTTCCATTTATTTGATTCTTCCATTATCGTTCCACGTTCTGCAACGAATACAGGGTTTAAACCGTATATATTTCATATGGAATGAAGGATTGTCTGTTTATAACAGCATCTCCGCGATTCAAAATGTAAAACTGAAAAGGGTTGGCAGTCCGGCACAGAAATGCGTGAAGCTTATATGTACAATCAGCGTTCCTAACTGTTCAAAGCGAAAGGGCAGAAGAAAACGGTGAAGGTTGTTCAAGGGCGCAGGAAGGCATACAAAAGAGGTTTTTGATGATGAAAAAAATAATACATGGATTCAATATTCGATACATGCTTGTAGTCATATTTATGCTAATAATGTCGGAAGCCATATGTAAAGAAGCGAACGCACAAACAGTAACGGCAAGTATTAAGGGAACAAAAGCACCGCATATTAATGTATATCAAACGTATAGAGTAAGAGTTAAAAGACAAGAAGGAATGGTGATGTTTAGAGCACCCCTTTCGGGTGAGTATACATTCTACATTTCAAATGCGAAATGGGTGAATAAAAAGAACAGAGCCATAACGTCTTTTTTAATTGATAAAGAGAGCGCACAGAAAATGAAAGAGAATGATGGCTATATCTACAACATGAAATGGAAACGCATAAATAAACAGACGAAAAGCTGGGTTTGGGAAGGAAGTAAAGATGAACTGAACATAGGTGATAAGCGTTTTTGCAAACGGCATAAGAAATGGAAATATGTGACGGAGAACCATGCGAGCATAAATCTAAAAGGTGGGGAAACATATCTATTTACAACAATAGGTGGCAAGAACTACAGCTATGATCTGATGGTAGTGAAAACAGGCTAACTCTCAGAGAAAAAGTAGGAAATGATGCTAAACTGTTCAAAGGCAAAGGACAGGGAAAGCTGGTGAAGGTTGTGAAAGGGTAGATAAATCAAAAGATGTCAACCATAAGTATTTCATAATATAGAGGAGGTTGGAATGTTGGAACTTAAATGCGGAAAAGCTTTTGTTGCAGAGAAAATGCTGATGGCAGGAGCGTTGGCTGTCGCCTTTATACTGAGTTCGTCGATCAAAGCACAGGCGGAGAATAAGGTTATCGAGTCGAATGAGAAATGGGAACCGGCGGACACGGTTGAGGTAGATAATTTGACAGTAAACGAAAAAGGAACAATCTCGTTAAAGAATGCGCATCTGATTGTAAACGGTAACCTGATTGCTAAGGGAAAGATCGATCTGCAGGATGGCAGTGTATTGGAAGTAAAGGGAGATTACCGTCATGAAGACGGTGAATTGGATATTGCCTCTGACAGTGAATTGGATGTTGACGGCGATCTGCTTTTCAGGAAGTTGAAAGCAGACGATACATACACGACATCTACCGCAAGTTTTTATGCGAGGAAAGAATCTGTTACTAGAGTCGGTAAGTATTTTTGCTGGGATTCCACTGGAAATGATCTGAATATCAAAGGAAATCTTTATATTGGCGGAAACATCAACGTTAAGAGTGATGACACGGTGTTGCAGGGAGATGTTTACCTCGAGAGCAATGAGCCCGCAACCATTGAGCTAGGGGAGAAAGCAAGGATTTATTCTTTGTATAGCAAAAGTCCGGAGATAAATGTTGTAAAATATATTAACGTAAATAACTTTCAGAATGATGTAGTTTTGAAAAACGCAGAGGGAAAGATATACTCCACTACCTATTTTATGGCAAATGGGCATGCAGTGACAGTGAATGGCGCTCTGATCGCTAACGGTGAAGTGACGACTGGTGATGGCGGAAAAATCACGGTCAATGGTGATATGCAGTGCTTGAGTGGATCAGTCGATGTCGCGTCAAGTGCACAGTTGGATGTGAAGGGGAAACTTCTGTTTGAAAAACAAAATGCTGCGGGAGATATCACCTCTGTTTCCGCTTCCTTTTATCCGAGAAAAAACTCAATTGTTAAAGTAGGAGAAGATTTTGTATGGAACTCGACAGGGAATGATCTGAATTTAAATGGTGATTTGCATATTAGCGGAAACATCAACGTTAAGAGTGATGACACGGTGTTACAAGGAAATGTTTATCTCGAGAGCAATGAGCCCGCAACCATTGATATAGGGGAGAAAGCAAGAATTTATTCTTTGTATAGCAAAAGTCCGGAGATAAATGTTGTAAAGTATATTAACGTAAATAAATTTCAAAATGATGTAGTTTTGAAAAACGTAGATGGAAAGATGTACACCACTACATATTTTATAGCCAATGGGCATGCAGTGACAGTGAATGGCGCTCTGATCGCTAATGGTGAAGTGACGACCGGTGACGGCGGTAAGTTGTCTGTTATGGGAGATATGCAGTGTCTGCAGGGAGAAATGAATGTCACTAGTAGTTCGGCTTTGAATGTTGAGGGCAGTCTTATTTTTGAAAAGTATGGTTCGGCCGGAGATGCTTCCACAGTATCTGCAGCTTTTTATCCGCAGAGAAACAGTGTTACGACTGTAAAAAATGACTTTATCTGGAACAGCACAGGGAATGCCTTAAACCTCAGAGGCGAACTTGATGTTTACGGGAATTATTTAGACAAAAGAGGGATAAACTGGAATGGGACGGTTAAACTTTTATCAAAAGGTCAAAAGGTTACGGTCGCAAACAGTGGAAAAATCAATAAGCTGGTATTGGCATATGCGAAAAGTGACTACACATTTGAGCCTAATCCATGCTGGACAGAGTTGATCGAATCAGGCGGAAACACATCTTTATATGTAAATGCAAAGGTAAGTTCCAAAATTCTAAAGGCTCAAAAAGGAAATGAAACAATTCCCGAAAACTCCAGTTTTACGATAACTGCAGTATCATCGGATGGTAAAGCACCAGGAATGGTTGCATTTGATGGCGTGGAAGTTGAAAACGCAGAGGTGGTGACAATACCGAAAACCATATACATTGATGGCGTTCCATATAAAGTCACAACTGTTTCTCCAAAGGCCTTTGAAAAATCCGCTGAGAATGCAGGTTATAAGGTGACGGATAATCGTGTGGATAGCCTGGCAGTAGAGTATGCCGGCCAGGTCAATGCGAAGAAGACCAAGAAAACGGTCAGCGTTCCGGAGTACAGCAATTACCGTGGCATCCGGTTCAAGGTTACCGGCATTGCAGCAAAATCCTTCCGGAAGAATACAAAAGTGACCAAGGTGAAGATTGCCTCTTCCATTACCATGATCGGAGCGAACTGTTTCGAAGGATGTACGAAGCTTCAGCAGGTCACGGTCGGCAAAGGTCTGAAGGAGATTGGAAAGAATGCCTTCAAGAACTGCAAGAAGCTGACCCTGATCCAATTGAAGGGCACAAAGTTGAAGAAGGTCGGCAAGTCAGCATTAAAGGGCGTAAACGCAAAGTGCAAGATCAAAGTACCGAAAGCCAGGGTGAAGGCATACGCTAAGCTGTTTAAGGGCAAAGGACAGAAGAAGTCGGTGAAGGTTGTGAAAGGGTAGGCGGGTTATTCCAACCCAGCTGCAGCCAGTTTTGCTTTTAGTTCGGCGATCTCGGCAATGGCCTGCTCCTTCTCCGCGATGGCCTGCTTTAGAAGTACCTGATGTGTACGCTCATTGCGGTAGTACTCCTCGCGGGCTTCCATCTGCATACGGATTTTTTCTTCTTCCGTAAGTTTGAATATGTGGGTAACGGCTTCGTCAATGACGGGATTTTGAGCAGCTAACATTTTGAGATCCTCCCATGTGGTCGCTTTGAACATTAAAGCCCATTGATCCATTTTGTAGAGCTTATCTTCTTCGGTTGCTTTCTCTATCTGTGTTAAGTCTACCACAGATAGTGTAAATTTGTCAGTATATTTTTGATAAGAACGGACATTCAGCATCTTGTAGGTTGCGTGGAATTCGGGCTGCTCTGGAAAAGGGGAAAAATCCGTCAGCCCAATCTGATGTGCCGGGGAAACGAGGGCATAGTCGTTACCCTTGTTTAGGTTGTCAAATGTCCGGCAGAGATAGCAGAGAGACCTTTCCGGCCAGTTGTGCTGGTTGATAACCTGCATTTCGAGATTCAGGATCCTGCTGTTGTTGAGCAGGACTTTGATATCCAGGTAGAAATCTTTGGCATCAATCGAATGACCGAGTTCCACCGGATTTTGGATTTCCGCAGACTGAATATCGGAGATGTCCCAGTGAAGCAGACTTGCGATCAGAGCCTTCAAAACATGGTTGCAGGATTGGAGAAGGGCACGGAACAGGTAGTCGTTGTTTACATGAAAAGACAGTTTGCCTGTTTTGGAATGCCAATCAGCGTTAGATGAAGGGGTTATATAGTTGTAAGAGTTGTTACTCATAAAAATATCTCCTTTAGAAATCCATTGTAAACGGTTAGCGGTTACATTTGATTGAAAGTAGCAGCGACATGGCTGCAATGATAAAACTGAGTGATATTGCTTCGTCCCAAAATGCAGAGAACCTGCGGAACGGATGTTGAAAAAATATCATAAATGGTGAGAATAGTCAAGGGGAAATGTAATTATGAAAAGGAGAAACAGAATCCAAATCGTAAAGAAGGGAATGCTCATGATCGGTGCGGTTTTGCTAATGTCCGGGTTGCAGGACCAAACGGCTTGGGCAGATGTCGAAATCAATGAAATGAACTTCCCGGATCCAGAGTTTCGAGAGCTTCTTATAAGCGAGTATATAACTGTGTCAGGTAATGATGTTCTGACAGATGAAATGATCAATTCAATCAAAGAAATTGATGTGAAGAGCTGTGAAATCAAGAGTCTGGAAGGGATAGAATATTTTACTGCATTAAAATCGTTAGACAGCAGTGATAATAAGTTGAGTAGCCTGAATGTTGAGCATAATACGGCTCTCGTCAAATTGTATTGCAATTTTACCCTTTTAAATAATTTGGATTCCAGCGAACTCAAGTTTTACGATTACTAGTACCTCTGATGACGGCAGGACGCCTGGTACAACAGCATTCGATGGGGTGGAGGATGAGAATGCGGCAGCAGTGACGATACCCAAGGTGGTCTATATCTGTGGCGTTCCCTATAATGTAACAACCGTTTCTCCGAAGTTGTTTGAAAATGCCACAGAAAATGCAGGCTATAAGGTAACGGATAATAGGATAGACAGCCTTACTGTAGAGTATACCGGTCAGGTCAATGCGAAGAAGACTAAGAAAATGGTAAGTGTTCCGGAGTACAGCAACTATCGAGGCATTCGGTTCAGGGTTACCAGTATTGCAGCGAAGTCCTTTAGGAAAAATACGAAAGTGACAAAGGTGAAGATCGCATCTTCCATCACCAGGATCGGAGCAAACTGCTTCGAAGGAAGTACGAAGCTTCAACAGGTCACAGTCGGCAAGGGGCTGACGGAGATCGGCAAGAACGCCTTTAAGAACTGTAAGAATCTGACCCTGATCCAACTGAAGGGCGCGAAACTGAAGAAAGTCGGCAAGGGGGCGCTGAAAGGAGTAAATGCGAAATGCAAGATCGAAGTACCGAAAGCCAAAGTGAAGGCATATACCAAGCTCTTCAAGGGCAAAGGACGGAAGAAATCAGTGAAAATTGAGAAAGCGTAAATAACCCTCACTGACACCGGGAGCGGCTATTCAAGAATAATAAAGGATATCGGCAATTAAATTCTTTAACCAGTAAAAAGTGATAATGTTGGCTAAGGATCAGTTACCTCAGAAATATATGATTTGTAAGAGGAGGAGACTATGAAGCTTGTCAGATGTGAGAATGGACATTTTTACGATCAGGAAAAATATGAGATCTGTCCGCATTGTAATGCAAATGTTGATGAGGATGATGATACTGTTGTACCATACTATTTTGAGTGTGATGAACAAGTATCAGGAAAACAACAGGAATCCCTTGAAAGCACAATAATGAATGATTATCTGTTAGCTACGGATCGGTACTTATGGAATAGGCAGCTTAACCATAGGGTGTACGATATTGATGGTCATTCTGTGATTGAGGTGGGATTCAAGGATGATAACCTCAATTATAATGTCAGAATCTATTTTACAGGAAAAGACGATGGTGTCAGCTTTATAACGGATACGATTGCCAAAATTCCTAAAGAGAAGCTGGAGGGTGGCTATAAACTGATGAATCTTCTGAATACGACTTATAGGTTTGTTGTGTTTACAGTAAATTCTGATCGTGAAATTGTAATGGGATATGATATGCCGGCAGCATTAAACGAAGAGTTAATTGGAGAAGCTGTGTACGAGATCCTTGTGAGAATATCGAGAATTATTGAATTAGCATATCCTGAAATCATGAAGAATATTTGGTCAACTGAAAATTGAATGGTTTTGAATTATCCGGTTTTTGTTCAATTTCATATTCCTTCGGTGATCAGATCAAATCCAAAATACTGAAGGATCAAAAAGGAAATGAAGCAATTCCCGATAATTCAAGTTTTACGATCACTGCAGTAACATCGGATGGTAAAGCATCGGGGACGGTTGCCTTTGACGGAGTGGAAGATGAGAATGCGGCAGCTGTAACAATACCCCAAACCATTTACATTGATGGTGTTCCGTATGATGTAACAACTGTTTCGCCGGAAGATTTTGAGAAATCCACTGAAAATGCAGACTACAAAGTAACCGATAATCGGATCGATAGCCTGACTGTGGAATATGCCGGCCAAGTTAATGCAAAGAAGACCAAGAAAAACGTGAACGTCCCGGAGTATAGCAACTACCGTGGCATTCGGTTTAAGGTTACCAGCATTGCTGCGAAATCCTTTAGGAAGAACACGAAAGTAACAAAGGTAAAGATCGCTTCTTCCATTACCCAGATTGGCGCAAACTGTTTTGAAGGATGCTCGAAACTTCAACAGGTTACGATTGGCAAGGGACTGACGGAGATTGGTAAGAATGCATTCAAGAACTGCAAGAAACTGACTTTGATCCAGCTGAAGGGAACAAAGCTGAAGAAGGTCGGCAAGGCAGCGCTCAAAGGAGTGAACGCCAAGTGCAAGATCAAGGTGCCGAAAGCCAAGGTGAAGGCATACACCAAACTCTTTAAGGGCAAGGGACAGAAGAAAACAGTGAAGATTGTGAAAGCGTAAGTAGCTCTCACGGACATCGGGTACGTTTAGATTATTTATGTGAGCATAGATATCTGAGATTCAAGGGGGAACTGTAATGGTAAAAATGCAGAGATTAGTGGTAATGATTTTGGTGGCATTTTTAGTGTCATCCTTTGGTTTGGTTGATGTTCACTGCGAAGAAGAAATGAAGGAGTTACATCTACCGGTGGCCGATCAAAAAGATGGGGCACTTACATGGAACATTGATAAGTGGGGACATCTATCCATCAGTGGAAAAGGAGATTATGAAAAAGCCGGATGGTTAGAGTATCGGTCCTTGATTGAGTCTGCAGAGGTACATGTTTCAGATATTACAAGTACCAAGAATATGTTTTATTATTTGTACGATCTAGTTGAGGTAGATGTTTCTGATCTTGACACATCGATGGTGACAGATATGTCCGAAATGTTTGGTGGATGTACATCTCTTCAAAGGCTGGATCTATCAAAATGTAGTTTTGCAAGTGTGACATCTGATGCCGGATTGAACAGGATGTTTCGTGATTGTTTGTCGTTAATGAGCGTGAAATTCCCACAGAAGAAAACAGCGGCTATTAAAAATGTATCAGGGATGTTTTACAATTGTATAGTTCTTGAAGATATAGATCTGTCAGCGTTTTCATTGGATCCAAATGTTGATATGACAGATATGATTAGAGGAGCCGGCGTAACCCATATAGTGTTTCCGGCAGCTGAATTAGATCAGCCGACGATGACAGATGCGTTTAATCCAAAGTTTGGGGAAGTGGAATATGATTTTGGAATGCTCACAATAGGCGAGAACACTGTTTTTCCTGAAGTGAATCAGGCGGTGAAGATCATCTGGCCGGCAAATGCCAAAATCAGCATTCCTTTAAACGGGAAATGGAAAGATGATGCGGGAAATGTGGTGACTGCAACAGAAATAAATCTTTCATCACCGAAGGTCTATACAATGTTTACAACGGTGACACAAGAATCGGATGAAATCATTCCGGCAAGCGGTAAGATGGGTGATATAGACTGGGAGATTAATGAAGATGGAATGCTTACAATAACGGGAGAAGGGGATTTTCCGAAAAATGAAGATGGGGATATTGAGTTTCCCTGGTTGGATTATGCAGGAAGCATTCGAAATGCCGATGTGAATTTAAGTGGAATAACCACATTGAGCGGGATTTTTGCAGAGTGTAAAAATCTAAGTAAGATTCGTTTTGCAAATTCGGATTTATCAAATGTGAAAAGCTGCAGTGGTGCATTCTCAGGATGTGAATCATTACTGAAAATTGACTGGGATAATCACATTAAGAAAATCCCATCGCTGCGATTTACATTTTATCAATGCAAATCTCTTCAGGAGATCGATTTTAGCAGCTTTGATTTAAATGAAGTTACTGATATTCAATATGCTTTTTACGGATGCGAGAGTTTGACGCAGCTGGACATATCAGGAATGGGATCAAAAGGGTTATATCCGGATATGGGTTATGCATTTGCTAATTGTAAATCATTGGAACAAATAGATGTAAGTGATTTTGACACAA
>JAFZNL010000349.1 GCA_017550925.1 Lachnospiraceae bacterium
GCCCGACAGCGCATTGGAAGCAGCCCAGTAGTCCATGACATCCTCGATTGCCGGATCAATGGCTCTCTTGGCACTGCCGTCCGCATTTTTCGGCACCAATTCATCCTTTTCTCCGGTGATCTGGAAAACGCCGATATCGTTTGTCTCGTATCTTCTCTCCCATACGCTTTCCGTCATTTTTCCGGCCACACTCGCAACTGCGGAAAAGATATCCTGTCCATCCATCGCAAGGCGGTGCGTCATAAGTGCTCCGTTGCTGAAGCCTGCCGCGTAGACCCTGTCCGTGCTGAGAGAATACTCCTGCTGCAGATATTGAACCAGCGCTGCCAGAAGTCCTACGTCGTCGTTGGGATTATCATCAACGCCCGAGTTCCATCCCGTGGAAGATGTGGAATCCGTCGGATTGGTGGCTCCTGTTACATACACCACTGCGTATCCCATCGGCAGCGCCTTTTCCTCCATTTTGACTATGCCGCGCATTGTCTGTGCAGACTGTCCGTATCCGTGAAGCATCACTATCAGCGGCGCATTCTCCGTCTGCTCGGGAAGATCTAAAATGAAATCGTGCTGCACACCGTCAAACGTGCAGGTGTAGGTATTCTCTCCGGTCTCGGTTACTTCCTCTAAGGGCTTTCTTTCCGGCGCCGTAAAACTGCCGCTGCCGCCTGCGCCCTTTGCTTCTTTTTCTTCTTCATCCTTTGAAAGCGAGCCGTAACCGGCCACTGCCTCATCAATCGTCATCGTACCGGTTGCTACGCCATAGATTGCCTGCCGAAGCTGTACCACCGCATCATCCGTCAGACCGAATTCCTCCGGTGAGAGGATCCGGTTTTGGGGAACCGCTTCGAATGCGGCATACATGCTGTTCAGCGACAGATCCTTGGTAGGTGACATCAGTCCCTTTTTCTGTGCCATCGCACTCAACTGCTCAGACGTGATCAGAAACCGCATAAACTCATTTGCCATCTCAAGATTCTTGCTGTCTTTATTGACAGAGAACTGCAGATTCGACATATCCAAAAAGTAAGCCCCATCCTCCGCCATGGGAACCGGAACAAAAGAGTAAGTAAACGGCTTTTCAATAAAAGCCTCGGAGCGGCTCTCACGCTTTCCGTTCCGGAAACGGTATCTCCGGAAGCGGTCATCATGGGCACGTCACCTTCAAAAAAGCGAAGGATCACGGCATCATAATTGTTTTCGATCTCGTTGCAGGCATCGATGTTCACACAGCCGTCACCCAGAAACTGCTCAATCTTTTCCAGGGTCGGACGCATATATTCGCCGCCTGCAGGATCCATGGAATTGAGCTTTTTGATCGCCTCGGCATCGTCTGCCACGGTACCGCAAAAATACGGATACCCGTTCAGCGTAAATAAAGATGTCGTCTCCTCTTTTGAAAAGCCCATCATCGGGTTTTCATAGCCCTTCTTGCGAAAGGCCTCACAGACATCCACCAGTTCCTGATAGGTCGTGGGAACATTCAGGCCCTCTTTTTCAAACAGGCTGTTGTTTACCAGCATACCGTAGGTGTTTGCAAAAACCGGAACCATCGGCAGCGTTCCGTCTTCGGTCTTTAAAATGATATTGCTGCGTATACAGTCAAGATCAAGTCCCAGCTGAGGATCCGACAGATCCTCGGCATGGTTAATGGATGACTGATACTGCTCGCGTCCGTACATCCAGGAGTAATTGACATAGATATCCGGCGCATCATTTCCCTCGAGTACGGTGCCGATCATGTTATTATAGTCATCGATCTTTGTGAACATCATTTCCGCATTGGGATAGTACTCGTTGAACCGGTCAAATTCAGCCTCCAGCGCCTCAAAGTTGTCATAGCCGCCGGCCACCCTGATATGACAGCTGGTATCCTTATCCAATGCAGGCTGAAAACCCCCTTCCGCTACCGCTTCCTGCTTCGGTGCATTGCCGCATGCCATAAGTCCCGCAGTCATCAAAAGCGCTAACAATATTCCCGTTCTCTTTTTCATCATTGTTTCTTTCCTTCCCGTATTCTTCGTATTTCCTTGATCACCAGTATGATATCAACAGGCTTTGCGATGTGCCCGTTCATTCCCGCGTTCAGACATTCCGTGACGTTTTCTAAGAAAGCATCCGCCGTCATGGCTACGATCGGTATGGATAAGAGCATGGTATACCCTATAAAGGTATTTTAACATACTGAATACCACCGTCAACCGAAAATGGTCTAAGGTTTCCTTTATTTCACCATATTCCCCTTTGCGATGATTTTTCTCACGGTATTTGAGCCGGTAAAAAACACCCGCGATCAACTTGCGTTTCATCCGGGGCACCCGGGCAACCCGCTCGTAGACATTGCAATACGGCAGTGATATAATTGGCTCGATGTTCTTAAATCACTATCTGATCTCAGAACATCACGAAATGGTTAAATGGAAAGGAGCTGTATCATCATGCACTTATTATTTTACCCGGCCCTGTTAGTCCTTCTTTTTTGGGGCTCACATCCTTATAAAAAAGGAGAATGGAATGAAGAGGTGCTTTCTTTTTCTCATACAAAGGCATTCCTGGGATATTGTGCGATTCTGATCCTGTTTCATCATGCCTCACAAAGGACCTGCGCGCCCTGGCTTATGCCTGTCAGGATCCATCACGGTCTGGATGCTTTTGTATTCGCCGGATATCTGTGCGTGGCCGTTTTCTTTTTCTGCTCCGGCTACGGTGTATATGCGGCACATTTTAAGGAAGGTTTTTTTGATCATTTTATAAAACGAAGGATCATGCCGGTCCTGACCCCGATGGTCATAATGTGGCTGGTATTTTTTGCGATCGAAAAAGTAAGAAAGATACCTGTTTACAAGCCGGTGTGGCTGGGCACCTATAATTATATCTGGTATGTACCGGCCATGATCTATCTCTACGCTTTGTTTTATCTGTGTTTTAAGATCATAAAAAAAGGCCGGCTGTCCATGGCCGTAATGATCATCGGAACGTTGCTGCATTTCATTTTATGTATGCTCTTTGGTCCCGGAACCTGGTGGTACAACACTCCGTTTCTTTTTGTTCTGGGCATTGTGGCAGCACGTCATAAAGAAGGAATGCTTGCCCTTTTTAAAAAGGCATATCCGCTGTGGCTTCTCTTATCCTTTGTGATCACTGCAGGTGCGTTTGCATATGCTAACTACTACTCTGCAGTCATAGTGCTCCTCGGTGGTCATTATACGGATGCGGGACACTTCTGGGGTGAATTGATCGGACAACTTATCAGTGCAGCGACCTTTGTCTGGTTTGTTTTACTGGCAGGTATGAAGATACGCATCGGCAATCCGGTTCTGAAATTCCTCGGATCATTTACGCTGGAATTTTACCTTGTACATCCTTTGTTTATCCAGCTGTTCGGATTTGCCTTTGTCAATGATATGACTAAACCGATCTTTTATATCAAAAATCAGTTTCTTTATGTACTTGTATCGATTCTGCTGACGGTTCCCATAGCATATGGATTGCATCTTCTGATGATGCGTATATGGAAAAGAGAAAAACATAGCAAATAATACGTTTTTCAAGACATGTATGAAAAGCTATGGCGGGATGCATCACTGCTCTAACATTATCCCGCCAAAGTACTCAGGATTGCCGTCGCTGTCATTTAAAACAAAGCCTCTGGTAGTAAGAAGTGCGTACGTGCCATCCGTTTTTCTGGCACGGTAAAAAATCTGTTTCAATGTCGCATTACCACACAGCACCGCATCTACAGCATCGTTATATACCTGCAGATCATCAGGATGAATATAGTCCTCCCATATCTTTCCCGCATGATACATATACTCTGATTCCATGCCGAAATCGTCGATCAGCGGAAGGGACCATCTCGAAAAATCATAACGCATATCATTCAGATACACGTATCCGTCACCTGCAACTGTAAGCAATGCCCCGAACATTGCATCAAGCATTCTCTTTCTGTCATCCGGTATGACTTCATCAAGCTCATCCATGTTTTTGAACCCTTCGATCAGACGTCCCGATTTCATCATCTTCTTATTCTCATACATCAGATCGTCTGCACGTTTTAATACATCCGATGAGCTTTTGTCAATATCCTGATCATAGATCGCCATGCCGCTGGCAACCTCCGGGCCTGAGCGGGATTTTTTATTAGC
>JAFZNL010000350.1 GCA_017550925.1 Lachnospiraceae bacterium
AGGGGTATGACTGTGCATACTCGTGCAGGTTCATGATGCTGCTTTCCAGTTTGCTTTCTTTCACATCCGGATTCAGCGCATCCACCAGGTTCAGGAAGTCCGGCTCGCCCTTTTCAAATAACTCTTCCAGCACTTCCCGCAGCACCTCCGAGCACAGCAGGGTTTCTTCGCCGCTCTCCATAAGCCGGAAAGCAGGATCAACTCCGATCCGGTGGAAATGGTTTTTGACCAGGTACAGGCAAAAACTGTCAATTGTCGTAATCTGCGCATTATGAAGCAAGGTCTCCTGCATCTGCATATTGGCATCATTCGGATTTTTGACCAGATATTCCTGGATCTGTTCCAGCAGCCGCTGTTTCATCTGCGCAGCTGCAGCCCTGGTGAATGTCAGCACCAGGATCCTGTCAACATCCACGGGATGATCAGGATCTTGCAAAAGTCCCATGATACGCTGTACCAGCACCGCAGTTTTTCCGCTTCCCGCGCCGGCGGAAACCAGGATATCCTTATTCCTGACATCAATTACCCTTTGCTGCTCTTTTGTAAATTTCATGTCGTTTTATCCTTTATCAACAGTTCCCCGATTTTGCATTTTCGTATCGGGCTTTACACTACCTATCCGTTGTTTGTTAACTCTGTTTTATCTCCGCTCTTCCCATCGCCTTTTGTTTCTGCCAGGGCTGACAGCAGCACTCTGTCGCACCTCTTTTTCTCGAAACCCACAGTCCGCTCATCAAAGCCGCAGATCCCCTTGAACCTGCAATACTGACAGCTGTCGAAATCGCCCGTCCCAATCTCGAAGGGTGCGATGTCGATATCACCCTGATCGATCCGTTTCAGGAGCTCTGCCGCCTTCTTTTGTGCATATGCCAATATCTGTTCCATTCCCTCCGTGGAAACAGCTTCGGAACGCGCAGCAGACAGACTGCCGTCTTTTTTCAGTTCTGCATGTACAACGTCAGACTTTCCTTCGTCGGCGAATCCTTTATCCAACAGATCGATCACGCCCTCTCCGTCCAAAAACAGCCCGGTCTGGCGCATTTCCTTTGCGATCGCCATTGCTGCACCTTCTGCACTCGCTGCTTCCACAACAGGATTTTTCAGAATGAAATACAGCATGGCTGCCGGGATCATATTTCCCTTTCCGGCTTTTTTCTCAAGCAGTCTTACCGCATGTGCCATATAGATTGGCAGCTGCAACGATACGCCGTAATACAGCTTAGAAAGGTCAAACTTACGCGCGCCCGATTTATAATCCATGATCTTGACATAAGTTTTGTCTCCCTGCTTTGCGATATCGATCCTGTCAATGATCCCGCTGATATGGCTTCCTTTATCGTCTGTAAATTTGTACTCAAACTTCTCCGGTACAAACTTTCCTTTCGACAGGTGATTGCGCATGTACTTCATGCTCTGCGACAGGACGCCTGTCATCTGCTTCACTTTATATGCATTGCGGAAACCGCTTGTCATCACCTGTCCGCGGTATTCGGATACTTCCTGCATGATCCGCTCACCGGCAAGTTTGTCAATCTCTTCATCCGAAAGCCCGGTAAATCCCCCTTCTTTGGATGCATACTCTGTCAGGATCTTCAGCAGCACCTCATGGTACACGTTCCCCAGGTCCCGCACATCCACTTCGTAGGTTTCTTTTTCACGCAGGGAAAGACCATAGAGCAAAAAGTGCGCATAGGGACAGGCTGCCATTTTTTCCAGCCTGCTGATGGTACCGCCCTTTTTATAAACAACGCTGACAGCGTATTCATCCAGCGGCTGCGGCTCGTAGATCCAGATACTGCTGTTGACCAGGTCCCGCGCCTGCTTATTGTTTCCGTAGGCTCCGCTAAGCGCAACCAGTCCATCGGATATACCCCCGCCGGCATCCTCGATGCGTTCCACCTGATCCGCAAGCAAGGCTGCATACAGCTCCAGTCCGTCCTCCTTGGTTGCAATCTCCGCAATCCTTTCCGCCTCGCTGACTGCACCTGTTTCCACCCTCAGGGCAGGAAACAGGCTGCAGATATGCCGGATAAAGAAGGAAGGCTCCGCCCCTTTCCCTTCCCGGTCCAGGGTGGCATAAGATAAAAATAGCCCTTCAGACGGCTTGGTAACATTCTGATAGAGATATAACTGTTCCTCCAGGATCTTTTCCCGGGGACCCGGTGACAGGGTTACGCCGATGCTCCCTAAATACTGGCGTTCCACCTCCGAAAAGATGCCGCCACCCATGCTGCGCTTTGGCACGATGCCCTCATTGACACCAATAAAAAACAGGAAGCTGACACTCTCAAGGCGGGTCCTTTGCACATCCCCCACCATCACCTGATCCACCCGCTGGGGAATGGTACCGATCCTGATCTCCGATACACCCGCCTCAAACACAGACAGGTATTCGGAAATGTCAATCTCATCATCCCCGATCAGGGTATGAATCTGGTCCAGCAGATCCATCAGGCTGCCATAGATTTTTTCATATTCCTTGGCCATGGAGGTATCGCCTTCCTCCAGAAAGCCCTCCGCCATCTTCTCGCATTTTGCCTGCAAAGACAGTTTCAGGCAAAGGTCGTAAAGGTTATCGGTGATCGCCCTTGCGGTTTTTTTGCTCTCACACAGGGGAGACAGGATACGAAGCAGGTAAGCGCCTGCTTTGCGGATCACGGCATCGTTTTCCGCTTTGCGCTTCGCTTTCTCATCATCCGTTTTCTCGGCCAGATCCGTGCTCTCTTCCGCTTCCTGCGATCCGTCCGCCCCCTCTTCCCGGAATATCTTTTCATACAGGCTTCTATGCTTGATGTCGCGCTTTGTCAGATAGATCTCAAAGCGGTCAATCTCGTCTTCTGTCAGGTCCGTCAGGCCGCTGCGCAAAAGCCCCATCACGCTGTCAAAGGAAAAATCCTCTGCCGAGAC
>JAFZNL010000351.1 GCA_017550925.1 Lachnospiraceae bacterium
GTACGCCAAAGCCCATGGTATCGCAGGCACGGATCTTGACCGGTACGCCGCTCTCCTTCGACAGTTCCATCAGCGCTGTGGCAAAGGGCACTACAAAGCCATAAAAATCTGCACGGGTGATATCTTCAAAATGGCATCTGGGACGAAGCCCTGCCTCAATACAATCCGAAACAATTCCGAGGTATTTATCCAGCGCCTGTTTGCGCGTCAGCCCCATCTTGTGGAAAATATGATAATCGGAGCAGCTTACTAAAATTCCCGTCTCTTTGATCCCGATGGACTTTACCAGTTCAAAGTCTTTTTTCGAAGCCCGGATCCAGGTGGTGA
The DNA here is from genome assembly GCA_017550925.1 of Lachnospiraceae bacterium. GTDB lineage: Bacteria > Bacillota > Clostridia > Lachnospirales > Lachnospiraceae > RGIG7926. The sequence continues at coordinate 328 of JAFZNL010000351.1, forward strand.
TCTCCGGGAACTGATAACCCAGTTCCATACATTTTTCCAGGGCCTGTCTGTCTTTTTCAGAATAAACAAAAAACTCTGTCTGACGGATCATGCCATTGGGACCACCCAGTTTGTGAAGGAGTTTATAGATATGCACCATCTGCTCCGTGGTATAGGGGGTCCTGGACTGCTGTCCGTCGCGGAAAGAAGTATCCGTGATAAAAATATCCTCCGGCATATTTTCCGGAACGCGTCTGTAGTTAAATGCGATCTTCGGCGTCTCCGTATAAGGAAACATTTCCCTGAAAAGTTCCGGCTCCGGCGTATCCTGAAGCTGATACATATACGGATCCTGTTCGAGTTTGTAAGTTTTGTTGCTGAGAATGATCTCGCCCATCTGACTGCTCCTTCCTGTCATTGACTGCTCACCGATTCACTATAGACAAGTATTAGCATATATTGTATTATGTGTAAAGCGAATAAAAATGATAATAATAATTCGTTTTTTCGATAATAAGGAGAATCTTCATGGATACCCAGACACTGGAAACCTTCATCACGCTGGCTGATACAAAGAGTTTTACAAAAACCGCGAACCAGCTCTTTGTGGCCCAGTCAACTGTCACAAACCGGATCAACGAACTGGAAAAGGAACTGAAACTCACGCTTTTTTCCCGCACCAACAGAAGCGTGAAGCTGACAACGGAAGGGGAAAAATTCAGGATCTACGCGGAGAAGGTGTTAGACCTGACAGAGACGACTTTGGCAGAGATGTCTTCGGAGCACCGGTTCGCAAACCATATCCGGATCGGCAGTGCGGACTCCATCTATGAAGGACACCTGGCTCCCCAGATCCAGACCTACCGGGACAAGCATCCGGAGACTTCCCTGAAGATCTCCATCGGTCTTTCCAATCATTTGCTGGAGCAACTGCAGGAGGACTTGTTGGATGTGGTTTTTGTATATATCCCGCTGCGGAAAGCCTCCTACCACTCGGAGCTTTACAAACAGGACCGGCTTGTGCTCGTGACGGATATCGGCAATAAAAAATACAGACGCGGCATAACCCGCGATCAATTAATTGAGGAAAACTATCTGATGTGTAATTTCGCCTTGCAGGATGTGGGAATGTATATCCGAAAACTCTTCCCCAGATTCCACCAGTTTGAACTGGAGATCGATGACTGTATGAAGATCATGCCCTATCTGCTTGGAAAGGATAACTATACCTTCCTGCCCAAGGACATGGCTGATACCTATATCAAAGAAAAGAAACTGCGCGAGGTTCGTCTTTTGGATTTTGATACACCTGTCATCAACAGCTACATCATCTACAAAGAATCCAAAAAAGAACTGATCACGCAGTTTGTTTCATCCAAATAAATGAATTTTTCCGCAGAAAACTACACCCTTATCATCAGATTCGTATAGAGGGCTCTTCCGAGCTGGAAAGAAAGATACTCACCGGTATCCATCATGCTCCTGTTGATATCGCTGACCAGGATGCCGAACAGATAGTTCCCGTAGAACAGGGGATAAGATGTATAACCCATAACGGAATAAGGAATCTCACTTCTTGTAAAAATCTCGCCCAAACGGCACTCGCTCCGCTCCTTCGGGATAACAAAGAGCGCCCCGTCTTTCAGCACGCATTTCAAACTGATGGTATCCGGGATCACATCATCTTCACTGCCCCGGTAGCTGACCGGCTTATCAAACAGATACAGCGCCGCCTTGCCAAACCCGGTTTCATCAAAATGACTGATCAGATTTTCCAGCGCCTGCTCCTTCGTGAATCCGTAATTTACGGTATTGATCATATAATCAAAATTCCGGTTTCTTCCGTCATGATACCCTTTGGTTTCCATGGACTTGGCAAAAGCCTGAGCCTGGATCGCCTTATCCTTCATATAGGAAAAGAGCCTGTTATTATAGGAATTGGCGCGGATCCCCCGGAAGGTCTCATTCATACTGCCCTGGAGTCTTGATATGCTGCGGACGAATTTGTTGGCATCCGTATACCGCATGGCTCCGTTCTCAAAAAAGATATCGATCAGGCGCATGATCTTCCCAAACTGCTTTTCATCCATGTACCTGTTTTTGATGGCTGACATCATCCTGGATAAGATCTCATAAAACAGTCTTTTGAAATCAATATCCCCTGCATCTACAACTTCATTTCCATATCTGTAAAAACAATCATCAAAGAAATTGTAAATAAAAGAACTGTCCACCTTCAAAATATCCCGGGTGGTGATCTCATAGGTTTCGTATTCAAAGGAATCCCGGCCGAAGAGCCTGGTGGGAACCACAGCCGAACTGACATCCTGTCCGCTGATCTTATCCAGCAACAGCTCCAGCGCCTTTTGTCCCACGGTCACGCCATCCGTTCCGATAGACGCAAGGGGCGGTACCATCTGGGCCGCCATGGCTGCGTTATCAAAGCCGAAGACATAGATATCCTTGCCCGGGATCTTGCCATGGGAACGCATCACGTCGTAAAGACCTACCGCCGCAGGATCGTTTACACAGAAAACCGCCTGTACATCCGGGTTACGGGATAAAAGCCTGGATGCGGCCTCATGGGTATTGGTGGACATATCCGTTTTTTCATACTGGCTCTCTGTATAGGGAAGTCCCGCCTCGGCTAAGTAATTGCAAAAGCAGGCTTTTCTCTTTTGTGCATCCCCGTTATCATCTCTGCCGCCCAGCATGCAGATCTTCGTAAACCCTTTGATCCGCACCAGGAAATCCAGGGCTTCCCGGATGCCCATCTCGTTATCATAATTAACTGTCAGTTCATCCTCTTTTTCCGCTGCGATATAAACCTTGGGAATGTCTCCGAAAAGATCCTCGCTGACACCGATCATATTGGGAAAGGTAAAGAGCAAACCATCAAATTTGATCCGGGCATTCATACTGTAAATGGCATTGTACATACTCCTGTAGCGATGCACCGGATCCGCAGGATCCTTACCGTTATCCTGCCGCCCCGCCACCATGATCAGCCGCAGATCTTTCCTTCCCATAATGGAGTGCGCCACACTATGCGCGATATCCTTGGCATAGTCGGTGAATGCATCCTCCAATATGAGTCCGATGGTTGTCATTTGTTTCTCATCACGTATCATAAACCGTACCCTGAAAAATACCCTTTACTTTTCGCTGATCAGTTTTGGTGCGGGAACGGAGAAAAAATACCCCTGGGAAAAATCAATGCCGTACTCGATCAGTTTCTTTTGGATATCCCCATTCTCCACAAACTCTGCCACAATCTTCACATCATGGACGGAAAGCCGCTTCCAGTCAGAAACCAGTGCCACCAGGTTTTCTGATTCCGGATCCTTGCAGCAGTTCTTTACGATGGAACCGTCAATCTTGATATAGTCGGAATGGATGCTGGCGAGGTGCTGCAGATTGGAATAGCCGCTGCCGAAATCATCAATGGAGATCTGTCCGCCCAGTTTGTGCACCTTGTCAACAAACCTGACCAGCATCTCATAGTCATCCACATCTTCGTTTTCCAGGATCTCAAAAACAAAGTTGCCGGGATATTTTGCCGTGGAAAGAAAACCAAAAATAAAATCCGTCATCTCTCTGTTCTGGATATCGCGCATACCGAGATTGATACTCACGCTCTTGTCCGCAGAATCTTTGAATTTTTCAAACACCTTTACTACCATTGCCCTGGAAAGCTCATCATACAAAAGCCCGAAAGATCTTGCCACATCCAAAAAGCTGCCGGGATAGTAGATCTTGCCGTATTCATCCTCCAATCGGATCAGGGATTCATAGTGGTGGATCCCTTTGGTGACATTGTCATAGATCCCCTGGAAATATGGGATCACCTTATCATGGGAAAGCGCATAGTTGATCACATTTACCATATGATACCGCTGCCGGATGCTTTCTTCGTCAATCTCCTCAGGGCTGCCGTCGCAAACGTAGAACTGGATATTTTTATTCATCATTTCCACGCGGGCTGTACTGTAGACTGAACTTACCGTATCCGCACTACTTTCATTGATCACGCAAAAGACGGGAACGATGGCGATGAACTGCTCTGATGTCTGGAACAGCATCTTCTGCAACTGCCGCATTTCCTCGGTAAACCCGCGCAGGGAAACCATGTAGGAAGGCGCTGCAATGGCAACCTTCCACGCATCGATATGATACATTCGGTAATCCGTTCCGGAGACAAAGGCTGCACACTTGGATATAAAATTCTTGCGTGTCGCATCGATCTTCTGCTCCGGGAAAACGATGCCCATTCTCGAAGTATCCACCACATCGATCACACAGACCCTGTCGTAGCCGCCGACCTTGATGTCCATATTCAAAGCCGCCGCATTGAGGATACCGTCATCTTCGGTATAGAGAAGCTTCAGTTCGCAGTTCCTGATAAAGTCTTTCAAAGTAGATGTCACTGAAGATCCCGTAAAACCGTCTTCGATCTCCATCAGATATCCGATGAGCCGGTCATTATCCGCCTCGAGGGAATTTGTGTTGGAAAAAACATAAGGGTTAAACTGCTGATAGGATTCATTTTCTCCCACAGCCGCAATGGAAAATGCGCAATTGGCGAATACATTCACATGGTCAATGCAGCCGATCTCCCCTTCCGTCAGACAGCCGGAGATATTGGAATTTTCATAGATGGAAAGTTCCCACATCACACTGTTGGGATATAACCTGGACCGGTCCCTGCAACTGTAACCAAAAAGCGTCTCTGCCCTCTCAAAGGTCTCAATCCTGTTGAAGGCGCTGCGGTTATCGGCTATGATCTTTTTATCGTAGATAAATCCGCGTTTGATCCGTTCCCCCACATCAATGTTATGATTTGTACGAAGTCCTTCATCCGTATACCCGAAC
>JAFZNL010000001.1 GCA_017550925.1 Lachnospiraceae bacterium
GATCTTTCTGCTGAACAGATCCGTGAGTACCGCGGCACCCTGACGGAACCCGGCAAGGATGATCCGGGAAGGGAGCGCAGCATTGAGGAGAACTTAGAGCTGTTTGAAAAAATGAAAAACGGTGAGTTTGAGGATGGTTCCAAGGTGCTCCGTGCCCGCATTGATATGGCAAGCCCTAACATCAATATGCGTGATCCAGTCATTTACCGTGTGGCACATATGACACACCACAATACCGGCGATACCTGGTGCATCTATCCCATGTACGATTTTGCGCACCCCATCGAGGACGCCATCGAAGGCATCACCCATTCCATCTGTACGCTGGAATTTGAGGACCACAGGCCGTTGTATGACTGGGTAGTAAAAGAGTGCGAGTTTGAAAATCCGCCTCGTCAGATCGAGTTTGCAAAACTGTACCTGACCAATGTGGTAACAGGTAAGCGCTATATCAAAAAACTGGTAGAAGACGGGATCGTAGACGGCTGGGATGATCCCAGGCTCGTTTCCATCGCAGCCCTGCGGCGACGTGGTTTTACGCCGGAATCCATCCGCAGGTTCATCGAACTCTGCGGCGTATCCAAAGCCAATGCATCGGCTGATTATGCCATGCTGGAGTATTGCCTGAGAGAAGACCTGAAGCTTAAGAAAAAGAGATTGATGGCAGTCTTAGATCCCATCAAGCTGGTGATCGACAATTATCCTGAAGATCAGGTGGAAGAGCTGGAAGCAGCAGATAACCTGGAAAATCCGGAGCTGGGCAGCCATATCGTGCCCTTTATGAAAGAACTGTATATTGAGCGGGAAGATTTTATGGAGGAGCCTCCAAAGAAATACTACCGTCTCTTCCCCGGCAATGAAGTGCGCCTGATGCATGCATACTTTGTAAAGTGCACCGGATTTGAAAAAGATGAAAACGGCAATGTGACGGTTGTGCATTGTACCTATGATCCGGCAACCAAGGCAGGCAGCGGTTTTTCCGAGAGAAAAGTAAAAGGAACGATCCACTGGGTTCCTGCCAAGGGATGTGTGGAAGCAACGGCAAGGCTTTATGAGAATCTTGTGGATGAAGAAAAGGGCGTATACAACAAAGAAGACGGCAGTCTGAACTTAAATCCTGATTCCCTGAAGGTTTGCGAAAAAGCATATATCGAACCGGCAGTAGCAGGGGCAAAAGCTTTTGACAGCTTCCAGTTTGTCAGAAATGGCTTCTACTGCGTGGATTATAAGGATACAACGGATGAGCGTCTTGTCTTTAACCGGATCGTATCATTAAAGAGCAGCTTTAAACTGCCGAAATAACGGAGCGGAAGCATAAGATCGGTTAGTATGAAATCCGGGATGAAAACCGGTAATGAATGTGAGAGGATAAACGGATGGGCCTGTTGTCGGGTTTGGAAGCGCTGGGACTTGGAAATCTGGAAAGCGCAAAGCTTTATGAAGTAGAGAAAGAAGAGGTTGTCTCAAAGAAAGAGGTGGAGGAAAAAGAGCCGGAAAAGTCTGAGACGGAGATAGAAGCGGACTTTTTGTTTGGCAAGACCTACACCTGCCCCATCTGCGACAGCACTTTCAAGACAAAGACGGTACGTGCCGGAAAGGCAAAAATGCTGGGAAGCGATGTGGATCTGCGGCCCCGTTATGAGGGGATCGATGTTTTGAAGTATGATACGGTGGTATGCCCGGAATGCGGGTATTCCGCACTGAGCCGGTATTATAAGTTTATGACCAGCGTACAGGCCAGGTTTATCAAAGAAGGCATCTGCATGAACTATCGTCCGCATAATTACGACGGTGATATTTATTCATATGATGAAGCATTGGAACGGTATAAACTGGTGCTTGCCAATGCCGTAGTCAAAAGGGCAAAACCCAGTGAAAAAGCCTATATCTGCTTAAAAACAGGCTGGCTGCTTCGCGGGATGTTGGAAAACCTGGAGATGGACAGATCTTATGTAAAAAAGAAACTGACCTATACCAGGGAAGAAGAGGAGTTTATGCGAAGCGCCTATGATGGTTTTCTGACTGCCAGGTCAACGGAACCGTTCCCTATGTGCGGCATGGATGAATCCACCATCGATTATCTGCTGGCAGCGCTGGCGATCCGGTTTAATGATTATGAGGTGGCAGGGCGGCTGATTTCGGAACTTATCTCATCAAAGACAGTCAGTTCACGCACCAAGGAAAAAACAAGGCTCTTGAAAGAAGAACTTGAAAAAGAAATGAAACATAATAAGCAGCAGAATAAGTAATAGAGAGGGAATTATCTTTACAGCAGCGATTCTTCGTGCTATATTGAAACCATGAAGAGTAACTTATTTATGGTAGCGTCCATGTGTCTGGGGGTTTTGTCGATTATGACCTGTCCCCTGTGTTTTATATCCATTCCCGCAGCAGGATTGAGTATCCTGTTTGCCATCCTTTCCAAGGGCGGTGATATGCGGATGGAGATCATGCCAAAGGCCGGAATAGTCACCTCTGTCCTTGGCGCCTGCCTCTCCTTTGCGATCACGGGAACTATGATAGCATTGATCCTGTTTTCACCGGAGTATAGAAGACAGCTCAATGAAGCGGCGCAGAGTATGTACGGCATGACTATGGATGATATGATGATACAAAGTTATGGGATCTCTATGGAGGATCTGGCCAGCAAGGTAACGGGAGCCGGAAAATAGAAAGAAGTGATTCATATGTCGCCACTGGGTATCAGAGGACTGACAAATGCATATATGATGCCGTATAGCACCGGACTTGGCATGACGACGGGCCAGGTGTCGGGGACAAATGGCCAGGAACAGGGGGTCGGAGCTATAAAGAACAGCGGTGCCTCCACCGTCAAGGCAGCAGGGCGCAAGTCTTCTCCGGCTGAGTGTAAGACCTGTGCGGAGCGCAAGTATCAGGACGGATCGGATGAATCGGATGTTTCTTTCCAGTCGCCGACTCATATTGATCCTTCGGCCTCTGCGGCAGCGGTTATGGGCCATGAGCGTGAGCATGTGGCAAATGCTTATGAGAAACAGGCAAAGGGCGAAGGCAGGGTATTACAGGCGTCTGTGCAGCTGAAAACAGCGATTTGTCCGGAATGCGGCCGTTCTTATGTGGCAGGCGGTGTGACACATACAAGGATCGCTTATTCCAATGAATCAAATCCGTACACCAAAGCGCGAAAGAGCGCGGATGCCGGAGTGCTTTCCGGTATGAACTTTGATGCAGCTGTATGAAAACTCCGAGTGCTAATGCGTTTGTTAGGGCGAATGCGA
>JAFZNL010000352.1 GCA_017550925.1 Lachnospiraceae bacterium
CAGGTCCAGGTCTGTTTCCGCGCCGTCCTCTGTCACATATACTTCGCCATGCTGATAGGGCGACATGGTACCGGGATCGACATTGATATAGGGGTCCAGTTTCTGGGAGGCGATCTTCAGTCCCCGCTGCTTTAACAGCCTTCCAAGGGACGCTGCCGTTATGCCTTTTCCCAGTCCCGATACCACTCCGCCTGTTACGAAAATGTACTTTGTCATCTTTCGCCCTATCCTTTGCTTTGTGTACGAAAAAAGGCGATGCGGGGGCACTTCCCAAAGGATGCCCCGTTGCACCGCCTACTGACATTTGCTTTTGGTTTTTACTCCGAAAATAGAGAAAGACGCCCTAAACAGGACGCCCTTGTCTCTTAACGAAAAGAGTATACCGCAACACTTTTTTCTTGTCAACAGGAATTTCGCAAAAATTTTAGTTGCATTTTTATTCCAAAAGGGTTGCGTTATGGTTGCATATGGGTTATAATGGCACCATAAAGCAACCATAACCGACGTGTTTTATCCGGCATTGGATTTATTCGGTATCATTTTGGTTTCCTTCCGGTGTGAAAGCAGCGCAGTTATTTAAGGCAATGCCGTTATTACCGGAACAATATATGAGAATACTGATAATACATATTGATCAGGGAGGTATCTTATGACAGTTGATGAAATGATCGCAAAGAAAAATGAATATGGCTATTCCAACAAGAAGCTTGCAGAAATGTCCGGTGTTCCACTGGGCACTGTACAAAAGATCATGAGCAAAAGCACCAAAACGCCGCGGTATCAGTCTCTCGTTGCACTGGAGGCTGTCCTGAAGGGAAATGCCCCCGGTTTCTCTGACAATGCTGCTGCGCCGCAGCACAGCCTGCGGGAAACAAGTTCATACGGATATACCGAAGGGACTTCCGCTTTTCGCGATGATGCCTGGCATGCATCCGAGAATTCAGGCAAAACCCTGGAAGACTATCTCGCTCTTCCGGATGATATCAGGGTGGAGATGATCGATGGGGTCTTTTACTATATGTCTTCTCCCACAAGCATACACCAGCTGATCAGTGGCGAAATCTATGTACAACTTAGCAACTTCGTAAAGAAAAACGGTGGTGATTGCATGCCCTTTATCGCGCCGACAGACGTACAGCTTGACAGGGATGATAAAACCATTGTTGAACCGGATGTCTTCGTTGTCTGTGACAGAAGCCAGATCACGCGGCCCCGGATCGTAGGTGCTCCCGATCTGGTGATCGAAGTGCTCTCTCCCAGCAACTGGTATCATGATATGATAAGGAAACTGCGAAAGTATAAAAAAGCAGGTGTCCGGGAGTACTGGATCATTATGCCCGAACATCAGGAAGTAATGGTATACAAATTTGAGGAATCCGATGTGCCAAAGGATTACACCTTTGATGATAAAGTTCCGGTCGCAATCTGGCAGGATGCCTGCGAGATTGATTTTAAAGCCGTATATGAACTGATATCCTTCCTGTATAAAGACTGATCAGATACACTGAAGTACTACTTCTTCAAGCTGTTTCTTCAGTATGTTTCTCATCTTGCTTTTTCGTATACCACCAGCGGAAGGTAGCCACACCGATGATCAGCACATAACCGCAAATACTTAAGGGGACGGGCACTTCTCCGAGGAATACCATGCCCAGGATCGCCGCAAAGATCACCTGCATATAGTCAAATACCGACAGTTCCTTAGCCGGTGCATATTTATATGCGGTCGTAATGGAAAACTGACCAAGGGACGCCCCGATCCCTGCTAAAAACAGGCACGTCCATTGCCAGGCCGTCATGGGATGGAAATGAAAGATCAGATACGGCAGGGTGACAATGCAGGAAAAGAGGGAAAAGCAAAGCACGATGATGGGTGTCCGCTCTCCTTTCTTTCCGAGTTTTCTGACAAACACATAGGCTGTACCTGCGCCAAAACCGCCATATAAGCCGATCAGCGCCGGAATTACTTCCGACAGCATTCCGGTAGGCCTGATGATAAACAGGGCACCGATAAAAGCGATCACGGTTGCTGCGATATCCACCTTCGTCGGAACTTCCTTTAAGATAAAGATCGAGAGCACAATAGCAAAGAAAGGTGACAGTTTATTGAGCATGTTCGCGTCCGCAATGCCCAGCCTGTCGATGGCATAGAAATTCGCTATCAGTCCGGAGGTTCCGAACAGACAGCGAAAGAAAATGTCCCCTCTGTTTTCTTTTTTGATCTGTAATGGGATCTTTGCCTTCCAAAGCGAAACAATGGCTACGATCATCGCCACAAAGTTTCGGAAAAAGGCTTTCTGCATCGTCGGCAGATCCCCTGAGATCCGCACAAAAAACGTCATCAGGGAAAAGCCGAATGCAGCCAGCAGTATACAGATGATACCTTTTGTTTTATTGCCCGGTTTTTGCATATTTCAAATTCTTTCCCGCTATACCCAGCAATATTCTACTCCCAATGGATAAACTTTACAATATCAAAATCTCCCTCAGCTTACTTTCCCGAGATCTCAAACCGGTCCTTCTCCGCTTTCTTCGGCGTGCCTGCAGGGTATTCTCCGTCGAAGCAGGCTGTACATACGCCTCTTCCGCCGGCTAATGCGATGGCCTGCTCCACTGTCAGGAAAGCAACGGAATCCGCGCCGATCATCTCCGCGATCTGCTCCGGCGTATGTCCCTGGGCGATCAGGGAACCTTCTGAATCCACATCGGTTCCGTAGTAGCAGGGATGTAAGAACGGCGGTGCGCTGATCCGCATATGCACCTCGGCTGCGCCGGCATCCCGAAGCAGTCCCACTATATAAGAGCTGGTGGTACCGCGGACAATGGAATCATCGATGAGCACGATCCGTTTGCCACGGACAACACTTTCGATGACAGAAAGTTTCTGCCGTACGAGAAGCCTACGCATTCCCTGATCCGGTGCGATAAAACTACGTCCCACATATTTATTCTTCACAAGGCCCGGGTTATAAGGGATCCCGGATTTTTGTGCAAAACCAAGGGCTGCATCCAGTCCCGAATCCGGCACGCCCATGACGA
>JAFZNL010000353.1 GCA_017550925.1 Lachnospiraceae bacterium
AGTTTTGATAAAGACAAGACCCTGATGAGCAAGGTAACAACGGAGGATCTGCGTAAATTCGGGATGATCCCTGAGTTTCTGGGAAGACTGCCCATCATCTGCACCCTGGATGCCCTTGACAGGGAAATGTATGTGCGGATCTTAAAGGAGCCGAAAAATGCGATCCTGAAGCAATATCAAAAGCTCCTTGCTCTCGATGAAGTGGATCTGATCTTTGATGACAGCGCCATCGAAGCCATCGCCGACAAGGCCATGGAGCGTGATACCGGCGCTCGTGCACTGCGTGCCATCATCGAGGATTTTATGCTGGATATCATGTATGAGATCCCGAAGGACGCAAATATCGGTCGGGTGACCATCACAGGCGATTATCTGAGAGGCAGCGGAGGGCCGCTGATCGAGATCAGAACGGTGGAGTCCGTTAAGGCGCTGCCGGATAACGATACTGAAAACAAGTAATAACCACAAAGAATGATCAGGCGGTTTATGAAACAAAACATAACCCCATCAAAGCAGGATGAAAGCAGGAAAGCCCCGGCAATATTGGCCGGGATTTTCCTGTTTGTTCTTTTACTCTGTATTCTGATCTTTCATGTTCTGTATACTCCCATGGTAACAAAGGCGCCGGCCTTTTTTGATCTGATCATCGAAGCCACATCCCAAAGCGGTTACAATAAGGCAGGAGAGATCACCCTGTTTCGGCTGCTGGCCCTCCTGGGATGCCTGCTGGTGGGCGGCGGTACTTTTATGGTCTGCCGGAAAACGGATCATATACAGCAGACCGGGAATGATGCAAAGTATACGGAAAATGCAGCCAAAGCGGTAGATGAAGCAGCTGGGCGGCCGGCAGATGAAAACCGCAGCGGCTATCAGAAATACCTTCCGATCCTTCTTTTGCTGTTGGGGCTTTTCTATCTGGCAGTTTCAGGTGTTTTTTCCCTCCCTTTGTTTTTCATGGCAGGCTACGCAGCCATAATGCTCCCGGTGGCAGGGCAGAAGGATTATCCCTATGTCTGTCTGCTTCCGGTACTCTGTTATTATGGGCTGCTGGGGATTTTCATGCTCCTTAGCTGCTTTTTGCAAGGGGTGACCCTTTCACAGAATGCGCTGTATCTGCTGGTTATTGCGGCAACAGCACTTTGCCTTCTTTTCTACTGGCTGAAGGAAAAAAGAGGGGGCGGTGAGAAGGCGGCATCAGCATCTGCATTTCGCAGGCTTTTATTTATCCAGCAGTTTCCCGTTCCGCTGCTTTTGACCATTTATCTGAAGGATCATTATCGTTACGAAGGGGAATTGATCCGGGGACCGTATGCGGCGGGGTATTATGTAATGATCGTTCTCCTGCTCATCGGGCTTTATGCCTGGCTGTTTTTATCAGTGAAAAAAAAGCAGGCCATCATTTCCGCGGTAACGCCCATGGTGCTCTTTGCCTACAGATCCTGGCAGGCCTGTCCGGCGTTCGCCCAGCCTGATCAGCATCATCACGGAGAGCAGCTGATCCCCTGGCAGCAGATCGTGACCTTAGGGCAGAGCGCCTATGATGAATATACCCCCGTTTCCGGGCTGTTTCCTATGGTAAACGGTTTTATCCAGCATGTATTCCTGGGCGGGACCGTGGCAGATTATGCGCCGGCCCTTTCTCTTACAACCCTGTTCTTTGCCATTTTGACCATGGGCCTTGTCTGCAGGCACGTAAAACCGGAAAAGGCAATTTTGTTTGCTGCGGTCTTTTCCCTTCCTTCCTATAACAGACAGTATATGGTGGCGCCCCTCCTTTTGTTATTCTTTGATCCGGCGCTTTTAAAAAGACCGTCTGCCTGGTTGAAAACCTGGCTCTTTGGCTGTTTTCTCGGCGGGCTCTATTACCCCCTCTTTGGGGCGGCAGTTTTGGTGGGGACTTTGCCCATGGCGGTTTCACAATTGTTCCGCTTGGGGAAAGGAAGCATCATAGGCGGAAATGTTTCGGGATCGGTGGCGAGCCAAACGGGAACGGAAGAATCGGTGGCAGAAAACAAAAATGAGTCCGCAGATCATAAGAAAGAAAAACAGAATGGACGGGCAGTGGATATCCTTACCTGGCTGGTCGTCCTGATCCCTATAGCCCTCTGCCTGCCCCTTTTATGCCGCATGGCAGTACATACGCTGACCTATTCTTCCCAGACCATTCTGGCAGACGGGATCTCTCTGGCAGGCCAGATGCCGCCGGATACCTTCCTGCCTTATCTGACCGGCACTTCTGCAGAAGGACTGCGGGGCAGTCTGTACCTGATCTGCCGTTTCTTCCTGCCTATGGCCTGGCTCTGGTTTGGAGCGGCTCTGTTGGCGGGACAGATTGCCTGCGGGGGTGTTTTACGGCCTGGTGCAAGGCAAGACAATGCAGCGGAAAATGAACTTGCACACGGCACAAGCAGGGATCTGCAGGTCAGGTTCCACTTTGCCTTTGCCCTTCTTGCGGTCCTTGCGGTTTCCTATACCTACACCCTGGTGCGGGCTGACAGCCAGGTGATCCTGGCGCGGACGGCACCGGTGCTGATCGCGGTGGGCGGCCTGTTTGCGGGTGTCATGCTGCTGGAGCACTTCCTGGCGGACAAAACGTTGGGGACGGCAAAAACATCTGCCGCGGCTTTTTTGTTTGTGCTTTGCATGGGGCTTCCCTTCCTTTGCTATGCCCATGTCAATGATATGAAAAATCCTTATCTTTGGACCTATCCTGACGGAAACGAGCAACTGGTGGCGTCGGATGCATCGCGGCTGTTTACCTTCTATGAAGTACCGGAAACCTTTGTTTTCATGGGCGAGATTTCCCTCTCGGATCAAAGCATGCTGGGAAATGGGTTTATGGTAGAAGACCAGGTTCCCTATCTGACACAGTATGACCGGGTGAAACTGCGGATCGCAGGAGCTTTTGCAGACACAGAGGGCGGCGCGCAGAAAGCGTATGACCAAACCTATATGGGCTATGACGGACAGGGTTTTTACTATTATATGGGTACAAAGGCCTGCGCTGCCGGGTATCTTCCCGTGGCAAGGAGCAGGCAGGCACAGCTAAGGATCCTGGACGTGGCGGTAAAAGAAAGGCCGGTGGTCTTTTCGCTTGATCCCCAAAAGAGTTTTTATATCTGGCGCTGGCTTTTATCGGATGAGGCAGATTACCGGTATCTGGCAGAAGATGACGCCTTTTATCCGGCAGAAATTTATGAAAAAATGGCAGCGCGGGATGCGTCATTGCCAAAAGCCGGCGATGATCCGGCTGATACCTTTGCGGATTTGGATCTTGCACGAAATTGCCAAAGTTTCGGGGAAAGCGCAGAGCTGCTTTTGAAAAACCTGGCCGGCGGGGTGACCGGAAATGAAGTATCTTCCAAAGCAGATGCGTCGGGTGATGCTGCAAATAAAACGGACGGCAGCGACGGGTTTGCGGATCTGTCCGGGCTTCAGGCCTTCCGTGGCCGGGACTATGAACTTTTGTATCTGTCCATGAATATGGAAAAACTGGAAGCAACCCTTGGCACAAGGCCGGTAAAACTGGCGGTCATCTTTTTCGATACCCAGGGCAAAGAGGGGCAGGTATCCTGTGATATGGGAAGCGGAAGGCTGCTTGTGCCCATGGGCATGCACCTTCGCTGGCAGACAGGGCAGATCCGGGACCTTGTCTTTATCATATCAGATGAAAACGGAAACAGCCTGCAGCTGGATGCGAAACAGCTGGGAAATTTCCTTGCGGATCAGGATTTACAAAGTGGTCTTTACAGGGTTGCCGACTGACGGGCAGCAGATTGTATCATCGGATGCACAAAAAGAGTACTTGCAAAAAACTTCTGTTTCATGTAGAATGCTTTCTACGTAAAAAAGTCCAGCGGAACAGGAGAAGAAAAGTGATAAACAGATCCTATAACAAAAAAATGATCAGGGCGCTGGTGTTGGCCGCAGGTTTAGCGGCAGCCGGCGCTGTTTTTACAGGTTGCGGTACGCAGCCCGAAACCATTGACGCCGGCCAGGCAGCCGATGAGATCGCGGATGCTGCCGGCAAGGAAGGACAGCCCGCTGAAGGCGCGGCGGATGCATCTGCGCCGCAGGATAATACAGATGCCGGGGATCAGAATGGCAGTAAAAAAGAGGATCAGACAGAGTCTGCGACAGAAGCTGACAAAGCTGCCGCCCCCACGGCGGTCTGGGATGCATCTACGGGACAGCTTCCCGTGGTTGGCATGGCAACCGGCCAGGGCGGTATCGAGGATCAGTCCTTTAACCAGAGTGCCTGGGAAGGGCTGCAGTGGTTTGGCGGCATGAGCGGCTGCAGGGTGTTCTTTAAGGAATCCCTGAAGGAATCCGATCTGACAAATAATATTGAAGCCCTCCTGGATGAGGGCAGCAATCTGGTCTGGGCAACCGGCTATGACAGCGGTCCCCAGATGCTGGAAGCGGCACAAGAGCATCCGGCCAATTCCTTTGCCATCATTGACTATGCTTATGAGGACACTCCGGATAATCTGACCGGTGTTGTCTTCCGGGATCAGGAACCTTCCTTTTTGGTGGGTTATATCGCAGCCAACATGACAGAAACCGGAAAGGTAGGTTTTGTGGGCGGCGTTGACAATGCGGTCATCGAGCAGTTTGAATGCGGCTACCGTGCAGGCGTTGCCTATGGCGCCAAGGAAAGCGGCAAGGAAGTGAGCGTGGAATCCGTCTATGCCGGAAGTTATCAGGATATGGCGAAGGGCGCGGAACTTGCGACCGGGCTCTATGACGGCGGCTGCGATATCGTCTATCATGCGGCGGGTCAGACCGGTGTGGGCGTTATTGCCGCGGCACAGCAGGCAGGGAAGTTTGTGATCGGCGTGGACAAGGATCAGGCTTTCCTGGCACCGGAGAACGTGCTGACCAGCGCCATGAAATATGTCAATATGGCAGTCAGGCAGATTTCCGACCAGTATGCATCGGGAAAAGCCATCGGCGGACAGACCATCAGCCTGGGACTTTCCGAGGATGCGGTGGGGATCAGCGAAAACCACGACCTGTATCCGGATGAGCTTTATGACGATGCCCTGCAGCTGGCAGACCAGATCAAAGACGGTACCCTGGAAGTGCCGGAAACCAGGGATCAGCTGGATGCCTTTCTTGCAGATCTGTAGGAACGGAATTATCGGTATTTCATTGGTGTTCTATTTGTTTGACCAGATGTTGGAAAGTTCGATATGAAAATGCGTAGTCATAGACTACTGATGGATTAGGAGAAAGTTCGATATGAAAATGCGTAGTCATAGACTACCGATGAATTAGAGGAGAAAAGCAAATGGTAAAGAAGTTCTCTTTGCGTAAGGTCCTGACCTTAGGACTTGTAACAGCGCTTGGTATGGCAGCCCTGACCGGCTGCGGCGGAGCAAAAGGCAGCAGCGGCAGTGCAGCGGCAGACGATGCCCTGAAAAATTCGACTTACAGGATGACGGAAGAATCCCCTGCGGGCGTACAGGGACAGATCGGCGCTATGCGTGTTCTTTCGGATAAGCTGTATGTTGTGACAAGTGAGTATGTGGATACGACCCAGTATCCGGCAGACTGGGAAGACGGCATGCCCCCTGCGGATGCGGATCCCAATGCTTATTATGACCTGGAGCTCACCAATGAGGTGACGATACGCGGCTATTCCATGGGACTTGACGGATCCGGAGCAAGTGAGATTTTCAGCATGGTAAGACCGGAAGATGAGACTTGGAATATGGACAGCGCAGCCATTGCGCCGGACGGCAGTTTTTATCTGCTGAAAGATACCTATAACGAGGAAACCGGCATGCCGGAGTTTGAAGTCCTGGCGATTGATGCAAACGGGCAGGAAGCGGGAAGGATCCCGCTGAAAAAATGCCTGCCGTCAGGCAGTTCCTATGTCAATTCCCTCTGCGCAGATGATAAGGGGAATCTTGCATTCCGTTCCGATAACCACGTGGTAGTGATCGATCAAAGCGGCAAAGTAAAGTGTGACCTTCAGTCGGATCAGTTCATCAGTGAGCTGACATATGATAAAAACGGCAATTTTGTTTCCTGTATCGTGGGCGACGATGCCAAAGGTATGGACTTTAAAACTGTTGACGTGGAAAAAGGCACCTATGGCACGGTGGTGACCATAGATAAAAACGGCGCTTATGTTTGTCCCGGAGCCGGTGAATATGACTTTTTCTTCAGCGGCACCGAGGGTATTATGGGTGTCAGGGAAGGCGTCTGTGTCAAGGTCATGGACTATACGGCCAGCGGCCTGACCAAAATGGGCGCTTCCGATTTCCTGGTCATGGCTGACCAGAGCATCGTGCTTTCTTATATGACCAGTGAGATTATGGATACAAGACTCACGGATCTGACGTTTATGACGAAGGTGGATCCGAAGGAACTTGCGGATCTTCAGACCATCACCTTTGGCGGCATGTATATTTCGGATGCTATCAAAAAAGAAGGCATTGCGTATAACCGCTCCCAGAACAAATACCGGATCACCTTTGTGGATTATGCTGACAGGGAGGATCCTTCTGCAGCGTTTTCCGCGGACCTTCTGGCGGGCAATGTGCCGGATATCATTGACATGACCTATCTTCCCATCAAAAAATACATCGCTAAGGGAATGCTCTCGGATCTGTATCCTTTTATCGATAAGGACCCTGACTTAAACAGAGAGGATTTTTTTGAAAGCGTTCTGAAAGCCATGGAGTCGGACGGGAAGCTTTACTATGCATCTTCCGAATACCTGATCCAGGGGATTGTGGGCAACAGCGAGGTGGTAGGAGATGTCAGCGCTCTTTCCATGCAGGATGTCAATGCCATCGAGCAAAAAACCGGCACAAGGCTCTATGCACCCACCAGCACCGCGGCCTCAGTCCTGACCTGGCTGACCAGCGGGAAATATGATGATTATATTGATTATTCCACAGGGAAGTGCAGTTTTGATTCACAGCAGTTCATCGATCTGCTGGACTACGCCAATACCTATCCCAAGGAAGAGCCCGAAGACATCGCGTACGACCTGGAGCTCCTGGTCAGCGGCGACGTGGCTTTTGCAAGCATGGGTGCCATGAATTTTGAAGATGTGGAGTATTATGAAAAGGTCTTTGACGGAAAAGAGGTATTTACCGCAGCGCCCCCCAGCAAAGATGGCGGCCTGGTCATCTCACCCAACGAATGTATGACCATCTATGCAAAGTCGAAGAATGCGGATGGAGCCTGGGATTTTATGCGGCGGTTTTTGATGCGGGACCATTACAGTAAAATGCTCCGGGTTTATATTTCGGGAATGCCCCTTCGGAAAGACTGCTTTGAAGATGCGGCCAAAGTGGTCACGGCAACGGATAAATGGACAGATTCCTACGGGAATAAGATGACCCCCATCAGCGGTTCCAGGGGTGTGGGTGATTACAGCATGGAATTAGGTCCCCTGACAGAAAGCCAGGTGGAAAAGATGAAAGGTCTGATCGGCAGGGTGACGACGGTACATGACCCTGACGAAGCAATAGACGGCATCATCAGCGAAGAGGCCGGCGCCCTGTTTGCAGGACAAAAGAGCGCGAAGGATGTAGCAGCCATCATCCAGAACCGTGTATCCAACTATATAAACGAAAATCGATGATCATACTTTTGGCGACCTGATCATATCATACAAAAGAGAGAGAAGACCTCCGGCATCGGGGGTCTTTTCGCATATCTAAACCTTTTGACGAATGCAGTGACAGTGGCAACGATAGTTGACACTGAGTAGCAAATCTGTGGTTTGCGTATGTTTTAGAATTGCGTAAGTTGCCATTGGCAACGAAGCAATTCGTGTCATCAGTCAGGGGGGGCGGGTTTACATAACTATAATGAATGGGCAAATTCGCTCAATATCTAGTGTTAGCATGCCCAAAAGCCTCAAATTGTGCGAAAAAATACCGAAAAAAGTATACAAATCTCAGATTAGATATGGTATAATACACTATCTATGAGTGTGCGAACGCAAAGGGGAAAGCGCCATGGACGCCGAAGAGGTAGTACGAACTTATAGTGATATGGTATACCGTATTGCACTGGGCTATG
>JAFZNL010000037.1 GCA_017550925.1 Lachnospiraceae bacterium
GGCATTCTGAAAGAGTTCCGTAAACTTCTTCATTTTTCTTTCTCCATCTCGTCAGGCAGTCGTCCTCTGGTAAACTGCGCCGTCTTTTTGCGCCGGCGCATTCGTCAGTAGCCCTCCGTCATCTTCTTGATTCGTCACTTTATCCCGGCGCAGGATATTTCTGCTCGCAGCATGAATCTCTTCAGATCTATCTGATCCCGTCAGTCCTTCCGTATCTTCGAACCCATCATCCCAGGCGGATAAAAGGGCAAAAAAATCCAGCATCCGCACCATATCCTCCCCGGCGAGGAGTTTTTCCTCCTCCGTCAGGGAAAGCTGGGCAAGGATGCTGATTTTATCGATCATTTCTGGATTGATATTCGTCTGTTCGTCCTTCTTCATGTTCTCGCTCTGCATTGATCAAAACAGTGTGGGAAGCTTTTTACAGCAATTTATCATTTACTGTGATAATAATTCCACCAGTTCGGAAAAGCCCATGCCGTGGGATGCCTTTAAAAGCACGGTATCGTCCTGTTTCAGGATCTCCCCATACTTTTCGATAAAAGCAGGCTTATCGGCAAAAAGATATTTCTCTGTCTCTTCCGGTGCACCCTCATAGATCTCCCGGGCCAGGCTGCCGATACAGATCAGTACATCCGGGCTGATCCCTTCCTCCTTCATGGCAGTTCCGACGCCCCGGTGCATTGCCTTTTCATCTGCTCCCAGTTCAAACATATCTCCGAGAACGGCCACCTTTCTGGTATCTGCCTGCTGCAAAAGTGCAAGTCCTGCTTTCATGGACACGGGATTTGCATTATAGCAGTCATCGATCAGGGTATAGCGTCCGGTTTCAAGGATCCTGCTTCGTCCGCCTAATGACTGAACCTTTTCCACGCCTGCGGCGATCTGCTCATTGGTCAGTCCCAACACCTGTCCCACCGCCGCTGCCGCCAGGGCGTTTTGTACCTGATGGGCGCCCGGTATCGGAATATGAACGGAGATCTCTCCCGCCGGTGTATGGAGCACGCAATCGGTGCCCTTCAGCCCGCGGCTTTCGATATCCGTGGCAAAACTGCCCTTTCCGTCATTGAAGAAGATGGGGGCTTTTCCTTTGACCTCACTGACTGTGATCAGTTTATCATCACCGCCGTTTAAGACCACACATCCATCGTCCTTCAGATAGTGGAACATCTCTGTTTTGGCCAGCAAAATGCCGTCTCTGGTTCCGAGGTTTTCCAGATGGCACTGTCCGATATTGGTGATCAGCGCCACATCCGGTCTGTCGATGGCAGCCAGGACACTCATTTCCCCGAACTCGCTGATGCCCATTTCCAGGACCGCTACTTCATCTTCCTCCCGCAGGCGGAACACCGTCAGGGGAAGTCCTACTGCATTATTAAAGTTTCCTTCCGTTTTCAAAACCCTGTATTTCTGAGCCAGGACGGAAGCCACCATTTCCTTGGTGCTGGTCTTGCCAACGCTGCCGGTAATGCCTACCACCTTCACGTCAAGCTGCATACGGTACCAGGCCGCTAAATGGCGAAGAGCTGCAAAACTGTCCGTCACCTTGATATAGGAAACCTCGTCAATTGCCATTCCCTCAGGAAGATCCGCTGCTTCCAAATCCCGCTCTACAATGGCGCAGAGCGCTCCCTTTTCATAGATCATGGGCAGGTATTTATGGCCGTTGGTCCGCTCTCCCTTGGTGGCAAAAAAGAGGCCGTAGCTCTGTATCTGTCTGGAATCCAAGGTCACGCCGGTCACCTGTTTTTTCAGGTTGTCTGCGGGACCGTGATAAATCCCGCTGACAGCGGCTGCGATATTTTCCAGGCTCATATTTTTCATGGTTGTGCTCATACTTTTCCTCGAATCAAATAAATATATACTTATGCTCTGGGCTTTGCCAGCGATACGTCGATCAGCTTCTGGCAAAGGTCCGGGAAGTCCAGTCCGATGACAGCTGCTTCCTGGGGCAGCAGGGAAGTGGGCGTCATGCCGGGCAGAGTATTTGCTTCTAACAAATAGACATCTCCGTTTTCGTTCATCATGGCATCCATTCTCGCATAGGAATCGATATGAAGGGCCTCAAACGCCTGCTCTGCATAAGCCTGCATTTCTTTGGTCTTTTCCTCGGAAAGTTCGGCGGGGCAGGTCTCAACGGTGCTGCCAGCCTGATACTTATTCTTGTAATCATAAAAGCCTTCCTTCGGCGCAATCTCGATCACAGGCAGAGCCTTTCCATCCAGAACGCCGATTGAAAATTCCCTTCCCTTGATGTACTGCTCCACTACACATTCATCATCAAAATGGTAAGCATCTGCTAACGCTTTATCAAATTCCGCCTCGGTCTGTACAATGTAAACGCCGACACTGGAGCCGCTGTTGCAGGCCTTAACAACCACCGGGAAGGGCGGCAGTTTGCTCTTATCCAGCGTTTCCGACTTTTTCAGCGTAATGCCTGCCGGTGTGGGAATCCCGTGTTCTCTGAACAGCTGCTTGGAAATGCCCTTATCCATGCTGACAGCCGCGCCCAGCGGATTACTGCCGGTATAAGGAACCTCAAACAGATCCAGTGTTGCCTGCACTTTTCCGTCCTCGCCGTTGGCACCATGCAGGGCCATGAAAACGATATCACCGATCTGGCAGATATCCAGCACGTGAGGGCCGAAGAAACCTCTGGTGGTTCTCTTTTTGCGGATCTCATCAAGGTCCGGATCCTGCTCCGCTACGGCGCTGATCTCCTCATCCCATTTTTTATCCTTATCAAAAACCTCCTGCCAGTCATCGCCTTCATATCCTAAGAATGCATCCAAAAGGATCACCTGATGACCCTTGGATAAAAGTGCCTGATATACCATTTTGCCGGTAACCAGCGACACATCTCTCTCCGTACTTGTTCCGCCTGCCAAAACTACGATCTTCATGTTAGCCTCCTGTCATTTATTTCAATTTGTCGACTCCGACTTCCTACTGAATTTTCCACTCTCTGTAGCGGGTGATGGACTCTGTATCTTGTGTCTGA
>JAFZNL010000354.1 GCA_017550925.1 Lachnospiraceae bacterium
CATCCGCCGAAATTCTGTCCGCAGTGCGGTGATCCTTTTGACGAAAAGGATATTACAGGCCGATGAAGTGATGCGCAGTCGCATGTAAAGTGCAATAAGAAACTGCAATAAGAAACTGCAATTAGAAACAATAAAAACAGTCCGCTCCATGTCGTAAGTCCGGCATGGAGCGGTATGTGATACCGGATCTGAAATCCGTAGTTTGAGGGAGTATTTCGTGAATAAAAGACAGAAAAAGAAAAAAGAGAAAATGGCGATCAAAATCGCTGAGAAAGCTGCTGTAGCAGAAGCAAAAGCAGCAAAACCTGCGAAAGCAGAGAAACCTGTAAAAGATAGCAAGCCGGTGAAAGAAACGAAGACAGAGGCGAAAAGCAAACCTGTAAAAGAAAAAGAGACTGCTAAAGGCAGTGAGGCACAGGTTGTGATCGACTTTGCTGCATATGATACCAGGGCAGCGTTCCATGCAGCATTTCATAAAGAAGAGGCGTTTCCTGAATATGAAGGAAATAACCTGGATGCCATCTTTGATATGTTGACAGAGATCGGCACGCCCCTGTCCATTACAGTGAAAAATCTCCGCAGCTGGGAAGCAGCGGCGGATAGTTATAAAGGAAATATCGAGAAACTGCTTGTCAGGGCTGATAAGGAAAACCCGGCACTGACGATCAGCATTGAAGGCTGAGGGAAGTATGTCGGAAAACGAGAACTTATTGAACGATCACTCTTCAGATGAAAAGGATCTGTTCAAAAAAGCTTCGATCATTCAAAAGATAAAGGGTTTTATTACGAAGGATACTACGGTAGCGAATGAGTCCACGAAGGTATTCGTGGTCATTCGCGTTCTTTTGTTGTCCGTTCTTTTCTATTTCCTGACCATCCTGTGCCTGGATAAGGCGCTGCATCTTTTGGATGGCAAGGGGGTGCGGCTGAGTGTTTTATTCGTTGCCGTATTTATCTGGATCTTCTATTTAACATACAGGCTGCGGGCGAAATACGCCGCCTGGGTATTTTCCCTGGGATTGATCCTGTTTATCTTTGAAAACTTAAGATGGTTCGGCTGGTGGGTTGGCGTTCAGCACTTTTTGATAGTGATCCTGATGCTGGTATTTTTCGTCGGTTATGACGGCTTTCCATTTAAAATGGGCCTGGCTGCATTTGTCTGTTTTATCCGGCTGTTGTTCTATTACAAGTTCCATAACGCAGAGGCCATGTATCCGATCCCAAGCCAGATGGGAGACCTGTTGCAGATCATCAATACAGTGGCAATCTTCTGGTGCCTGTCCGTGATCTGTTATGTATTTAGTAAGAGTACCCGTGAAATGGAAGGCAAGCTGGTCAAATACAACGAACAGCTCCAGCGCCAGGCGCTGACGGATAATCTGACGGGACTTGCCAACAGGCGCAGGGCCCTTGACTATGTGGACCAGATCCTGTCGGAAGGACAGTATGAAAGCTTCAGCCTTTGCATGTGTGATATCGACTTTTTCAAAAAAGTCAACGATACCTGGGGACATGAGTGCGGCGACCAGGTGCTCAAAGCCATCGCAAAGACATTTAAAGAGAGGATGCCCAGAGGCTCCCTTCCCTGCCGTTGGGGCGGCGAGGAATTTTTGCTCCTGTTCCCGGGTCTGAACGGTGATGAGGCCAATGCACTGCTGATGACCATCCGGGATAAGATCAAGAAAATGGTAGTGGAATATGAAGGACATGAAGTGAGCGTGACCATGACTTTCGGCCTGACGGAGTTCGATTTCCAGAAGACCATTGAAGATGCCATTACCGAAGCGGACGGAAAGCTATATTATGGAAAAGAACATGGCCGTGATCAGATCGTATTCTGATTGGGGGTTGTGTCGCATATATTAAAGAAATTCTCCCTTGACAAACAAACTGAATCTGCATATACTATTAGAGCGTGCCTTTTCAGCGCGCTCTTATTGCGTGCAAAAAAAGACATAGTATAAAAAAGAAACGAGGTGAAAAGAATGCCGACATTTAACCAGTTAGTTCGTAAGGGTCGTCAGACATCGGTGAAGAAATCTACCGCACCGGCTTTGCAGAAGGGTTACAACTCCCTGCACAAGAAGGCAACGGATGTACCTTCACCCCAGAAGCGTGGTGTGTGCACCGCAGTAAAGACGGCAACGCCGAAGAAGCCGAACTCCGCTCTGCGTAAGATCGCCAGAGTTCGTCTTTCCAACGGAATCGAGGTAACCAGCTATATCCCCGGTGAAGGTCACAACCTTCAGGAGCATAGCGTAGTCCTGGTAAGGGGCGGTAGGGTAAAAGACCTTCCCGGTACCAGATACCACGTAATCCGCGGAAGTCTCGATACGGCGGGTGTTGCGAACCGCAAGCAGGCGCGTTCCAAATACGGCGCCAAGAGACCTAAGGCTGCTAAATAATCAGCATGCAGTCTGAAAGCGGTACAACTGAAAACTAAGTAAAAGTGTTGGTATTCCACTTTCACATTATGTGATAAAGCAATTTCAGCACGGACACATTGGTTTGCATGTGAGTACCTGTGAATTATTTTATATTGAATAAGGAGGGAAGAAACGTGCCACGTAAAGGACATATTCAGAAAAGAGACGTTCTGGCAGATCCTTTGTACAACGACAAGATTGTTACCAAGCTGATCAACAACGTTATGCTTGAT
The DNA here is from genome assembly GCA_017550925.1 of Lachnospiraceae bacterium. Classification (GTDB taxonomy): domain Bacteria; phylum Bacillota; class Clostridia; order Lachnospirales; family Lachnospiraceae; genus RGIG7926. Next base: position 2,660 of record JAFZNL010000354.1, read on the forward strand.
GGCAAGAAGGGCGTAGCTCAGAAGATCGTGTACGGCGCATTTGCCAGAGTCGAAGAAAAGTCCGGAAAGCCTGCTTTGGAGGTATTTGAGACTGCTATGAACAACATTCAGCCTCAGCTCGAAGTTAAGGCAAGGAGAATCGGAGGTGCTACTTATCAGGTACCGATCGAGGTTCGCCCGGACAGACGCCAGGCACTTGGTCTTCGCTGGCTTGTAATGTTCTCAAGAAAGCGTTCTGAAAAGACCATGGAAGAGAGACTGGCAAACGAGATCCTTGACGCATCCAACAACACCGGATCTGCTGTCAAGAGAAAAGAAGATATGCACAAGATGGCAGAGTCCAACAAGGCCTTTGCACATGACAGATTCTAAAAGGAGGTTTTACCTTTGGCTGGAAGAGAATATCCGCTTGAGCGTACCAGGAATATCGGGATCATGGCTCATATCGATGCGGGCAAGACCACATTGACAGAGCGTATCCTGTATTATACCGGTATTAATTACAAGATCGGTGATACCCATGAAGGTACTGCTACCATGGACTGGATGGAACAGGAGCAGGAAAGAGGTATTACCATCACATCAGCGGCCACAACATGTCACTGGACATTGGAAGAAGACTGCAAGCCCAAGAAAGGTGCAGAAGAGCATCGTATCAACATCATTGATACCCCGGGCCACGTAGACTTCACAGTTGAGGTAGAGCGTTCCCTTCGTGTACTTGACGGCGCTGTCGGCGTCTTCTGTGCAAAGGGCGGCGTTGAGCCTCAGTCCGAAAATGTATGGCGTCAGGCTGATACTTATAACGTACCCCGTATGGCATTCATCAACAAGATGGACATTCTGGGTGCAGATTTCTACGGAGCTGTTGATCAGATTCGTAACAGACTTGGCAAAAATGCCATCATTACTCAGCTTCCTATCGGAAAAGAGGATGATTTCAAGGGCATTATCGACCTGTTTGAGATGCGTGCTTACATCTATAATGATGATAAGGGTGATGACATCTCCATTACCGAGATCCCTGATGATATGAAGGACGATGCGGAACTTTACAGGGGCGAGCTGGTAGAGAAGATCTGCGAGCTGGATGATGACCTGACCATGATGTACTTAGAGGGTGAAGAGCCTTCCATCGATCAGCTGAAAGCTGTACTGAGGAAAGCTACCTGTGAGTGCACAGCTGTTCCCGTATGCTGCGGTAGTGCTTACCGTAACAAGGGCGTTCAGAAGCTTCTGGATGCGATCCTTGAGTTCATGCCTTCACCGGTTGACATCCCTGCTATCAAGGGTACTGACCTGGAAGGTAACGAGATCGAGAGACATTCTTCTGATGAAGAGCCCTTCTCCGCTCTGGCATTCAAGATCATGGCTGATCCTTTCGTAGGAAAGCTTGCATTCTTCCGTGTATATTCCGGAACCATGAATTCCGGTTCTTATGTACTGAATGCAACAAAAGATAAAAAGGAGCGTGTAGGCCGTATCCTTCAGATGCATGCCAACAAGCGTTCCGAGCTGGACAAGGTGTATTCCGGTGATATCGCTGCAGCAGTTGGTTTTAAGTTTACGACTACCGGTGATACCATCTGCGATGACCAGCATCCTGTTATCCTGGAGTCCATGGAGTTCCCTGAGCCGGTTATCGAGC
>JAFZNL010000355.1 GCA_017550925.1 Lachnospiraceae bacterium
ATCTTTGCGTAATTCATGACGGTATTTGCCACCCCGTCAATGACCGGCGGGAAAGAATCATTCAAAAGCAAGACCTTCATCTTCAAGCCTCCTGAAAAATATAAGAATCAAAAACCCGGAGACAGTATACCACAAAATACCATCTCCGGGAAATATCTTTTTTGCGTGCAAAAACGCTGCTATACAAAATACGCTTTACTTCACCTTGATCTTCTTGGCCTTGCTCCACTCTCCGTAGTATGTTTTACCTTCGAGGGTGACAACGCCCCTGACGCGGAAATACCAGGTTCCCTTGGATTTCACTTTCTTAATGGCACTGGTTTGATAACTGCCAAATGTCCAGGTCTTCGCATTTTTGAAGTTTTTCTTCTTTGACAGCTGTACCTGATACTTCTGAACACCGTTTTGCTGCTTCCATTTCAGCTGCACCTTCTTTTTACCCTTTGCAGATGCCTTCGGGGCATTCATTTTCTTTGCGCTGACACATACGATCACTTCTGCGCTCTGCTCGCTGTCATCCGTTGCCGATGCAACGATGCGAGCAGTTCCGACTCCCTTTCCTTTTACCTTGCCGGTATTCGCATCAACTGTCGCAACATTTGTATTTTCGCTTCTCCAGGTCAGGGTTTTATTATTTGCATTGCTGGGCATGACCGTTGCATTCAGCTGCACGGAATCACCCACGTGGATCGCCCTGTTCCCGGTGATGGTGATAGCCGTTACTTTGGTGGGGGCAAGCCTCCACTTCAGATCGTAGCGACCTGTATGGCTGCCATAGGGCTCACATTTCAAAAAATATACCCCCGGATCCAGGTTCATCTCGATGACACCGGTCTGCGGACTATCTTCACTTCCGTAAATCTCGATCTGTTTTACATTGATATAATCAGAATTCCACAGCGATATATACATATCACCTGTCCTGTTTGTCAGAAGTACCTGTACAGTGCAGTTCGTATTCACGGAAAACTTGTAAAAATCTGACCGGTCCTGCCATGAGAAAAATCCCCTGACTGGTTTGTCACAACTTAAGTTCATGGCAGATGACCATGCATCGTTTCCGTCGGTCTCCGTGTTTTCAGCCGCCTCAAAAGACCCTTTCAGTCTGTAATCACCCACATTCGAGCTCCATGCATAGATCTTGATTGTATAATTTCCGGATTCAAGCGCATGGGTGTCTGTGTTTGTTAAGGGATTCGTTGTTGACGAGCCGCTAAGCTCATGTATATAAACACGGCTCTCCATATCCTCTGTCCACAATTCATAATAACTGTCATAGATATCCCATCCCTGATAAGTAATAGTCAGCCATCCGTCAGAAGGAACTGTAATGCTGTAAAAATCCGCTTCACCTTTTTCATCAATCCTGCCGGTTATATACTGATTGTTCAAAGAAAGCGCCTTGCGGTCAGAAGCCGCATAGGTCTTATGACCGAACGCAAGCATCATCAGGCATGCGAGCACCAGACCGAAACAGATATGACGCATAGTTGTTACTTTCCCGATAATTTTCATTAACGTTTCCTCCAAATTGATCCGTAGTTTTTCGGCTGCGCATCTTCATATTGGACTTTACACCTGCTTAATTGCCCAAAATGTCCACATACAAAAAACGGAACCAATATCAATGTTAGCACCGAAAGAAAAACCCGTCAACCGGGTTTTTCTTCCTGCTTTCCTGATTATATTTCAATATTTTCAGCTCATCCGTGCATCGGAGCACAAACAAAGCACCACAGCTTCTTATTTATCATCCTCCAGTGCGGTCCTGGCATGGACATAAACCGCTCTGTCAAAGCAGGTAAACATGCTGTCCGGATCTTCCGGTACGGTCTTGCCGCTGACCAGGCTGACCAGGGGTACCAGCACAAGACCTGAGAGCATGCAGAACACGCCGGAGTACAGGGAGTTTTTGAAGATCAGGGAAAGCACGGGGCCCGATACGCTGATCCATCCGAGTGAGATGCAAAGCTGAATGATCATCACGATGGTACCAAAGGCAAAGGAGGTTGCCACGCCGGCCTTGCTGGTCTTCTTCCAGTACAGGCCATAGAGGAAAGGCGCAAGGAACGCACCGGACAGTGCTCCCCAGGAAATACCCATCAGCTGGGCGATAAAGGTCACTTTGGATTTTGCCTGCACGATGGCGATCACTGCAGAGATCACGATAAAGATTGCTACGAACACACGCAGGCAGAGCATTTTCTTTTTCTCATCCATTTCTTTCTTGCCAAGCTGACCGATGAAGTCCAGCGTCAGCGTGGAACTGGAGGTCAGTACCAGGGAAGACAGGGTGGACATGGATGCGGAAAGCACCAGGATCAGTACCACTGCAATGAGGAAATCGGAAAGACCGGAAAGCATGGTAGGTACAACCGAGTCAAAGCCTTCTGCCGTTACCACGTCCTGGGTGGTGAACAGACGGCCGAAACCGCCGAGGAAGTAGCAGCCGCCTGCTACGATCACTGCGAAGAAGGTAGAGATAAAGGTACCCATCTTGATGGACTGCTCATTTTTGATGGCATAGAATTTACCCACCATCTGGGGAAGTCCCCAGGTACCGAGACTGGTCAGAAGGACAACCACCAGAAGGTAAAAGGGCTGCGGTCCGAAGAAGGAAACATAAGCACCCTTCATCACATCCGATTCGATCTCAGACATGGCAACCAGAGATTGCATAAAACCGCCGTGCTTTGCTAACACTGCGCCGATAACGGCGACGATGCCCACCAGCATAACGATACCCTGTATGAAATCGTTAATGGCCGTTGCCATATAACCGCCCACGATAACATAGATCGCCGTCAGGACTGCCATCACGATGACGCAGACAGAGTAGTCTACATCAAAGGCCATACGGAACAGTCTGGAAAGACCGTTGAAAAGTGATGCGGTATAAGGGATCAGGAACAGGAA
>JAFZNL010000356.1 GCA_017550925.1 Lachnospiraceae bacterium
GCTGTGCCAGGGCTGCCGGGTCGGTATAGGTTCCCGCGTTGATGGATGCTGCCGTAGCGCGGCACTGCTCGATGGAACCGGAGGCGATGGCTGCGCTGATGGCACTGGCCACTGCCGGATTGTCCGTTGCCGTTCCCACCGATGCCGTCCTGGGCACCGCGTTATATGTACTGGAATTGACTTTGGTGCGGCTCTCTTCTACGCCGTCCACTGTCACAATCTTCCAAAGCTCAGCCCTATATCCCGTGTGTGCAGACTGTACGCTGACATAGCCCGCTCTCTGGGACGGGTCGGCCACCACTTTTTCCCCTTCCGGTTCCGTCTTTGACAAAACATTGCTCTGGAAGGAGAGTTTTCTGTTAGACGGCCTTGTCTCATGTCCGTAAATGATAAAACTGATATGCTTATCACCGGTGGTGTAGCCTTCGATATAGATCGGATAATCCGTATTATTGATAAACTTAAAATCCATCTCCTGTCCGGAGATCGCGGCATCCTGGCTGGGATCCACATAGCCCACGATCATGGAGTGATTGGACCGCTGGGTGACCTCCAGTTCCGCCCGAAGGACTGCATTATACAGGGTTGTGGACACCTGGCAGATACCTCCGCCAAGAGACTCGACCACAAGACCGGCGTTATAAGAACCCGCCAGATAATAACCATTTTCTTCCGTAAAGGGGCTGACCGTCCGATAGGTGGAAAACTCTTCCCCAGGGTACAACAATGTGCCGTTGATCTTGCTGGCGCCGTTCTTTACGTTGCCGCTGCGGTTCGCGCCCGATGAGGAAAAACTGGTGGTAAAGGAACCGAGCACATCCTTGACTGCGCTGAGCTGTTCTTCGGTTCCGCGGGGCTCGGTGATTTTTGCCGCCAGTTCCACGCTGACTGCCTCGCCGCGTCCTGCCGCCATCAAAGCGTCCTTCACCAGATCCACGGAAGCGCCCACATCGATGGAAACGCCGGTCTGTCCGGGGGTGATCACAAAGCCGCTGCTGTCTCTTTTCAGGGAACCATCCACCGGCTCCACATTGTATTGCAGGCATTTTTCTTCGATCACACGGCGGATCGCGGAATCATCATAGGAAATCTCAAGCGGATAAACGTGGTTCTGGTGCTCGAGGTCCTTCAGCGCCTTGTATCGCTGCACGATATTGCCGGCTTTTCCGAGACCCACCGCCTCGCTGACCACATTGGAATTATCCCAGGAAAGTCCCATATCCGCTGCGGTCACAGTCACCGAATTATCATTCATCGCCTTCAGCGTCACCGTTGTCTGACCGAGCCTGCTCACATAGCCGTCCACCGCTGCCTTCGCCTGCGCCTGCGTCATGCCCGACAGTTCAATGGTTTCCACAAACACGCCCTTTTCAATGGTATCTTCCGCAAACACGCGGATCTGCAAAGACAACAAAAAAAGCGCCGCCAGACATCCGGCCGCGATCAGCATCGCAAACGGTTTTTTCAAAATAACTCTACGATTCATACCTTCGCCCTTATCAATCCCCGAATTTCGGTCCCACATCAACTCTGCGGACCTAACCTCACCGACAGTTTTCTTTAGAAGTATCCGACTGCGGAGATTGCAAGGGGGATCACCATGGCAAGTACAAGGATGATCGCGATGACAGTTGCTACGATTCTTTTGGTCTTGTTATTGTTAAACATTTCTACCTCTTTTCTGCTGCCGGTACGCCGGCTTTTACACATTCCTTCGTCAGTTGACAGATCACAGTTTTTCCATTATTCTCTGAATGTTAGGAGCAACTGAATGTAAACTTTGATTTTCTTCGCGGTATATTGTATATGAAATTTCCTATTTTGACAAGTTTAATTGTATTTATCGTCTGGCTCACAGTCAAAATCTCTGAAAGCAAGAAAACCAGGGAGGAAAGCGAGCGGGAATACTGGGAAAAAGAGCGGGCTGCCAACGCTGTCAGAAAGCAGAGTCTCGACGATCTTGCCTACATTGAATTCCCCTTTGCGTACCTGCCCACGGAAGAGTCTTTTACCAGTGAGGGGCAAAACATCCCGTCCTCACTTTTGATGCTAAAAGACCTTGCCGGCAAAAAGATCGTCAACCTCAACGGCATTTCCAACACGGATCTGAAACTGAAATACGGCACCACCAACATCACGATCCTGTCGGAGTATGATACCAACTTCATCACCCTGTGCCGGGAAGGCCATCTCCTATCCGAATATCTCTTTGATATGGGCCGCGTGGACGAAGCCCAGCAGCTTAGCGAAGCCCTGGTGCACTCCGGCTCCGATGTCTGCGCGCAGTTTACCCTGCTGCGCAAGATCTACGAAACGACCGGCAAGGAGGACAAAGTCAGCAATCTGATCCACTTAGCGGAGAACATGACCTCATCGAGAAAAGATGCTATCATCAAGACACTGACGCAGGTGGAAGAAGGAGCAATGCAGTCTTGATCCATGCGGGATCGATTTGCACTCCGGTTTCCGGTCTGATTGAATTTCACTATCGGTCATGACTCTTTGTCTTTATCATACTGCCCACTTCGGATCTGATCGATGAGCCGGCTGGCGCTGCTCTTGGTCATGCCGGACGGATCAAAATCAAGGATGATCCCTTTTTCCATAATCAGTCTTTCGATCTGGTCGATCTGCTTCTTCATGATCGGCGTGTCACGCTTCACTGCGTAGCGAAGGGGCTTAGGCGCAAAAGCCTCCGGGTTCTTTTCCCCGAATTCTTCCCAAAGTTTTTCTAATAGAAATAATGTGGCCTTCGCATCTTCCATGGCCCTGTGGGGTGGAAACGTAAGTCCGTAGTGATTGCAGGCAGCCGATAGATTTTTCTTCTCATCTGCCGGCAGAAAAGTCCTGGCCAGTTTCAGCGTATCAATTCCCGTGCGCTCAAAAACAAAGCCTTTGGGATACGCATCCACAAAAGCCTTTTTCAAAAATGCATAATCCGTCGTGATCCTGTGTCCGATCAGCGGATCCTCTCCTAAAAAGGAAAGCACTCTGTCCGCACACTCGGCAAATTTCTCTTTTCCCCGCAGCATCTGAGGCGTAATGCCGGTCAGATCCGTGATATGCTCCGTTATGGGAAATCCGGGATCGATGAGGACAGACAGCGTATCCGTCACCTTGCCGCCACGCAGGCGCAGGGCTCCGATCTCGATGATCCTGTCACTTCTTACATGCAGTCCCGTGGTTTCTAAATCTACCACGACACCGTCCGGTAGGTTTACTGTGTTCATAATATTTGATCAGTTTATTTCTTCCCTTCCCACTTGCAATACTTTCTCAGGAAACACTCCTCGCATTTCGGATTTCGCGCAAAGCAGATCTGCCTTCCGAAAGTGATGATATGCATATTCCAGAGAATCCAGTGATCCTTCGGCAGGGCTTTTTCCAGGTCATGCTCTACCTTCTCCGGGTCCTCGTTCTGCGTCAGTCCCAGTTTCTTGGAGATCCGTTTTACATGGGTATCCACTACAATGGATGGCTTGCCGTATACATTTCCCAGGATCACATTCGCAGTTTTGCGTCCCACCCCGGGGAGTGTTACCAGCTCATCAATGTCATCCGGTACCACACCGTCATAATCATCCAAAAGCCGCCTTGCGCAGGCAATGATATTTTTTGCCTTGTTGTGATAAAAGCCGGTGGAATGGATATCCTGCTCCAGCTCCTTTAGGGATGCATTCGCAAAGGACTCCAGGGTCGGGTACTTGACATACAGGTCCTTCGTCACCATATTTACCCGCTCATCCGTACACTGGGCACTCATAATGGTGGCAAACAAAAGCTGCCACGGATTATGATGGTCGAGATAACAGATCGCATCCGTTCCGTATTGTTCATCCAGGATCGCCAGGATTTCCTTCGTTCTTTTCGTTGCCATAGATTCACCACGATACTTTCATTTACGACTCTTTTCACGGCTGCGTTTTCAGTCGTGTCGGCAAATTTTCATTATGATCAGGAATAAAAACCTGTAGGTCTTACATTGTTGTTCAGGAACTTGTTAAAGCCCAGCCAGCCTGTCTCTTCCGTAGACTCCAGCAGTTCCGTAAAGGTCTCCATTTTTGCATCGGTATTGTCCGCAAGGTTCAGCGCAAACGCCTCGATCAGGGACGGACGTTTCGGCGAACCGAACTCCAGCTCCCCATGATGCGCCAAAATACAGTGCTGGATCTCATGCAGCATCTTCACAGGGAACCCTTCGATGTCCGCTGCTTTTTTCCCGATCATTTCGCTGCCCATTACGATATGGCCCAGCAGGTTTCCTTCATCGGTATAGTCGTTCTGTGGAAACTGGGAATACTCCCGCACCTTGCCGATATCATGCAGCATCGCCGTCGTCAGCAGCAGATCCCTGCGAAGTACCGGATAATTGCCGCAATAGTACTCGCAGAGTTTTGTAACAGAAAGGGTATGCTCTAAAAGTCCGCCCACAAAACTGTGGTGCACACTTTTTGCCGCCGAGGATTTTTTGAAGGCAGCAACAAAAGTCTCGTCCTCCACGAAAAAGGACTCCAGCAGTTTTTTGCACCAGGTATTCTCAATGGAATCAATGATATGCAAAAGGTCCCGCATCATCTCATCGATATTTTTCTTCGTCATAGGCAGATAATCTGCCGGATCGAATTCCCCTTCTTTTACCACCCGCAGGCGCTTGATATGGAACTGCAGCATATTGTTGAAAGTCGTTACATCGCCGCCGATCTCGATATAATCCAGGGCGTCGTACTCCGCAATACCGGGATTTCCCACGTCCCAGATCTTGCCTTCCACACTGCCCGTCTTATCCTGCAAAACAAGAGCCTCATAGGGCTTTCCATTCTTTGTTACCAACGACTGTTTTTGCTTGCAAAGAAAAATGCCGTTTACTCTGTCTCCGTCTCTGTAATCCTTGATGTACTTCACTTTTTCCCATCCTTTCGTCTATTCTACATAAATGATTCTATTTCTGAAATTATCAGTCATGCTGTACCTCTAACATAACCGTCACTATCATCTCCCTGTAATCGGTCCCGTCATAACGCAGCAGCCTGACAGGCTGTTCCGACGCCTGTAAAGTTAGCAGCTGCGAACCAAGTTCCCGGAAAGAAGAAACGGAGCCGTTTCCGATCTCTACAATAATATCGCCGTTCTGGATCCCTGCCTGCATGGCCGGAGAAGAAGGCTCCACATCCGTCACAAAAGCGCCGAAGGGGATCTGCGCCTGATTATGGACATCCTGAGTCACGCCCATTCCGCGGACTCCCAAATAGACGATTTCCTCGTTATTCGACAGTTTTGCGATCAGATTTTTGATATCTGTGATGCCAAGGGCGGCAATGCCGTCTGAAGAAGAGACATCCTGAGCGCCGCGGTTGATAAATCCCACCACATTACCGTCAAGGTCGATGAGCGCGCCGCTAGCGTCATCGGATCCGTTGATATCCGTCAAAAGCACGCCGTAATTTGCATCCGTCACCTGATACTGCGCATTGTTGCTGTTCACCACACCGTAGCAAACGGAATCTGCGATGCCCTGGGGGCTGCCTACTGCAATGACAGGTTTACCCACCAAATAAGCACTGACGGAACTTCCCAAATTTGCCAATGTCACGGCCGAAACCGTGCTGTCACTTAACTCTTCTTTGGGCACGGCAAAAACCGCCAGCCCAGTCTGATTATCCCTCGCCAGAATGGGACGCTCAATGGAAGTCCCGTCATGAAAACGGATCACATAGCGGTTTCCCGTGCGCTCGGAGAGATCTGCCAGCACCAGAAAATCCAGGGAATTGTCCGCAACGATCATGCCCGAACAACTCTCCTGCTGCTCATAGTTACCCAGGAGCCATCCTTCTGCCGAAGTGGAGGAAACCACGGTCACCAGATAACTTTGCGCGGACCTTGCCAGATCACTGAGTTCCTCATAGGTTTTTGCGTACCTCTCTAGTCCCGACTCTTCCTTGACAGCCGCCTGTTTTGCGGACTGCTCCTTTTGCTGCTGAGCGATCTCTTTTGCCGCCTCTTCCCTGGCTGCCTGCAGGACCTGTTCCTGATCTTCCTGCTCTTTTTGTGCCTTGGTCTCTTCCGTCAAAAACTGATCCACCGGCACTTCCTCTTCCGGGAAGGAGATCTTCAGCGGTTTTTCCGGATTCACCACGCCGTTGATGACGGGCTCCATCAAAAGGAAGGTCAGGCAGGCTATGGCGCCAAATACAACTGCCATGATGATGAGCAGAAGCGTGCGGCGGAATACCTTGCTTTTATTGACCGGCTTTCTGCGGATGGTTTCCCTGATATATGATTGTCCGGCCGCCTTCTCCGCGTCCGGGGATTGTTTACGGTCTTTCATGGATCAAAACTCCGTTTTATTCTTACTTTATAGGGTGTTTAAACAGTATAACAAGTATACCATTTGATTTCAATCTATGCTATACTAATTACTATTATGAATAAAAAAGTACTACACACACTAGAATACGACAAAATCATCCCGCAGCTTTGCGATCACGCCACCAGTGCGCCGGGACGGAATATGTGCGCATCGCTCCTTCCGTCTGACAATCCCGGACAGATCAATCTGCGCCTTTTGCAGACCCAGGACGCGGTCAGTTATCTTTTGAAAAATCCCCATTCGCCTTCTTTCGGCAACCTGAAGGATTTTTCCCTGCCCCTGTCCCGCCTGACTATCGGTGGGAGCTTAAATGCGGTGGAACTGCTGGCTCTTGCTGCATTTTTGGAAAACGTGGCACGCATCAAAGCGTACGGCAGGGATGGCATCCGGCCTCAAACGGCTGAGACCGCGGGCGATGACGGCGAAGGTGACGAGGTGCCGCCTGACTCCCTTGCACCCTTTTTTGAAGAACTCCTGCCACTTTCGGAGCAGGCAGCCGAGATCCGGCGCTGCATCCTGTCTGAGGACGAGATCGCAGATGACGCATCACCCGCTCTTCGGGACCTGCGGCGGAAAAAGAGCAACTTAGAAGGAAGGATCCATTCCCATCTGCAATCCATGGTCAACGGCTCCGCCCGCACCTATTTGCAGGATCCGGTCATCACACAGAAAAACGGCCGCTACTGCCTGCCGGTCAAAACAGAGCATAAAAGCAGCGTTCCCGGCATCGTGCATGAACGCAGCAGCAGCGGGTCCACACTTTTTATCGAACCCTCTGCCATTGTAGATTACAACAACCAGATCCGGGAAACGGAAGCAGCAGAGCGCGAAGAGATCGACCGCATTTTGGAAGATCTGTCACTCTCTTTATCAGCATATTCACAGGCCATCAAACGCAACTGCGAATTGATGACCCTTTTGGATTTCATTTTTGCAAAAGGCGCACTGGCCCTTTCCATGAAAGCAAGCCTTCCCATCATGACAACCGGAGAGCCGCTGCATCTGCGGAAGGCCCGTCATCCGCTCCTTTCCGCAAAAACCGTGGTGCCCATTGATATCGAACTGGATGCAGATACAAGACAGCTGATCATCACAGGACCGAATACCGGTGGCAAAACTGTGACTTTGAAAACCGTGGGACTGCTATCTCTCATGGCGCAGGCAGGACTTTTCATTCCCGCCCTGGACCGTTCCAGCCTTCCGATCTATCGGGAAATCTGGGCTGACATCGGAGATGAACAGAGCATTGAACAGAACCTGTCCACTTTTTCATCCCACATGACCAATATTTCGCAGATCCTAAAACAGGCGGACGAGCGGTCTTTAGTGCTCTTCGACGAGCTTTGCAGCGGCACCGATCCTGACGAGGGCGCTGCCCTTGCCATTTCCATTTTGGAGACACTCTCCACCCGCCGGGTCTTTACCATGGCCACTACCCATTACAGCGAGATCAAACTCTACGCCCTTTCCACTCCCGGCGTGACCAACGCCTGCTGTGAATTCGACGTGCAGACCCTCTCGCCGACCTACCGGCTCCTGATCGGCATTCCCGGAAAGAGCAACGCCTTTGCCATCGCATCACGCCTTGGCATTTCGGACCGGCTGATCGACCGGGCAAAAGAGATGCTCTCCAAAGACCGGGAAGATTTTGAAGATGTGATCGCCTCCCTTGAAAAAAGCCGCATCACCATGGAAGCC
>JAFZNL010000357.1 GCA_017550925.1 Lachnospiraceae bacterium
ACGCAGGAAATTTCCGCCTTCGCCGATATACTGATCCGTATCACCCAGGAAGGATACGGGAGTCGAACCCGCCTCATCTGCGCCATAAACAAAGTAGGTGGTATCCCCGGGCACATGGCCTCTTTCATCAAAAGCCAGGGTGGGGGTCAGGGAAAGACCGTATTTTGTGATCACTGCCCGGTGCAGCATGGAAGTCACATGTCTGTGATCCCGCAGATTGTCAGCGCTCCTGCCGTAAACGGGAATGGCAGCAACCGGCGTGAAGGTGATGGCATCAGAGCCGGTATTGGTAATCTTCACGCTCATCAGTTCTGCAGGAGACTCCAATAGGGAAATGATGGTCACCTCTGCCTGCAGCGGTTTTTTCCCGTGCTGTCTGATGGTGATCTGCTTCATGCGGCTGCCGGTGAGGGTGACTTTTTCTTCTTTATCAGTAAAACGCTCTGCCCACTGAGCGGCGGACATGCCGGTGGCAGACCAAAGCTCACCGTCTGATACCAGCATGAAGTTTCTGCTGTCAAGGTCATCGGAGAGATTCCGGATGCTTTTGGGCGTGGATAAAAAGTGGTTCTGATCTGTTTTGGCATCTCCTGCCAGAGACGGGGTGACCACACTTTTTAATGCATGTTTGCCTGCAAGGGGAAAATACAGCCCGCTGATATCCTGCGGGTTTTCCATACAGAAAGCCCCCGTGTCATCTGTGTAATATAGTTTTGCCATCTTCGTTACCGTTCCTTTCACTGTGAGATATATAGAATTTACACATACAAATACCGGTGATTTTTGTCACCGAAAATAAACCCCAAGGTTATTGTATCAGACTTTGGGGCACGGTGAAATATTGATTTTTCAAAGAGGTGTGTTTTTTTCATATATGACAAATAAACCCATCCGGTTGTCGGATGGGTTGTTTTCAGATCAGAAATAATCAATTGTTTAATAATGCATGTGGAAATCTTACCTGCATATCACGGCAGGAAGATCGCAACGATGGGGATGGTGATGACCGACAGCAGGGTGGAAAGGACGCACCCTTTCATGCAGAGTTTTTCATCGGCGCCCTTGTCTGTTGCAAGCAAAACGACGATGCTGCCCACGGGCATGGCCATCATCAGGCCAACGACGCCGGCTACCTGTTTGTCCAGGGCAAAGTTTTGCAGAACCAGTGCAAACAGGATCGGGAGCAGCAACAGCCGAATACCCAGAAACGCATAGACCCGTTTATCGGTGAGCAGGGCTTTGAAGTTTTGCTGCGCCATGGATGCGCCGATCAGGATCATGGAAAGGGGCACGGCAGTCTGGCCGAGACCGTTTACCAGCTGGATCACCGGAGCCGGAACCGGCAGTTGCAGAGTGAATAACAGGATTGCGATGATGCAGGCGATCACGCCTGGGTTGATGATTTTTTTAAAGGGGCTTTCTGCCGGCGCATCGGAAGTGTTTCCGTTATCTTCATTTTCATCGGATTTGCTTTTGGATACCAGATGCATGCCGTAGGTATAAAGCAGCAGGTTATAGCCCAGGATATAAAAAGCGATGTATAAAACGCAGCCTTCGCCGTAGAGTCCCGTGATCACGGGGATGCCCATGAAGCCCACGTTGGAAAACAGCAGCATGAGCCGGTACAGGGACGCCTCTGATTTTTTCGGGCGAAGGAGCATGGCAACCGGAAAGCCGATCAGAAACAGCAGCACATAATAGATGCTGACCATGAAGACGTTCTGCCAAAGTAGCGACGGATCGGAGACCGTTTCCTTTCCGATGACGCCGTCGATGATCAGCAGCGGATTGACGATGGCTACCACAAATTTCGACAGCCTTGCACAGGCGTCCTTATTTAAGATATCTTTTTTGAATGAAAAATAGCCGGTCAGCATCATGGCCAGCAGTACCAGCATTTTTTGAAATACGATCCACGCGTTTGACATATCCCCTACCTCTTAATTCCCCTCTGTATGTTGACTTCATATTGATTCAAAACATCTTTTGGATTATAAGACCATGCAGGACGTTTGTCAAAGAAAAAGCGAACTCGACGCAATTTATCAATCGTTTTTTTGACAACCGGTTTTCGGATTGGGCTTTATATCACCTTGAAAACAGGATGACTTCATTGTAAAATCTATAAGAATTGAAAGTCAAACAGGTTGGGCGATACGCCTGTGTTCTTGTTGAGGATAGGATATGCGGATCTTAATTGCGGAAGATGAAGTAGCAACTGCAAAAGCCATCAAAGTGCTTTTGGAAAAAGCGAAATATTCAGTGGACATCGTACACACCGGGACTGATGCCTGGGATTATATCCAGGCAGGTTCCTATGAAGTGATCGTGCTCGATATCATGATGCCGGGGATGAGCGGTCTTGAGGTGCTTTCTCATATCCGCAAAGCGCAGATGAAAACCCCGGTGCTGATGCTGACGGCAAAGGCGGAGATCGAAGATCGGATCGCAGGGCTGGAAGCCGGCGCTGATGATTACCTGCCAAAACCTTTTGCCACCGGCGAGCTCATCGCAAGGATCCGGGCACTGGGGCGACGCAGTGAAAACTATTCCGATTCTGTCATGAAGGCAGGGAATCTGACACTGGACGCTAACCGCTATGAAGTGCGGGCCGGGGATAAAAGTGTCAGCCTGACCAATAAGGAATATCAATTATTGGAGTTGTTCGTCCAGCATCCGGGCTATGTTTTTTCCACGGATCATCTGATGGAAAAAATCTGGGGGACGGAAACAGATTCCGGGATCGATGTGGTCTGGACCCATATTGGCTTTGTCAGAAAAAAACTCCGCAGCATTGACGCGGATGTGGAGATTAAAACCATCCGGGGCGCCGGATATGCGCTGGAGGTGACCTGATGCTCAGACAAATGCGGCAGCGGGTGATCCTGGCTGCCATGCTAGCTTTTTTTGCTGTGATCCTGATGGTTGGTGTGCTGGTCAACATTGTGAATTTCGGTGTTGTGACGAGCCAGGCAGATGAAACACTGTCAGCGATCCTGAAATTCGAAGAAGGACGGCCGGAGGGCAGCGGCACTATGATGCCGCCGGGCGGACCGGGTGCTGCGCTCGATCCCAATGCGCAGGACGGTACGGAAAACAAAACGCCGGCTACGCCGCCCGACAGGCCCTTCATGGAACTGCCGGATATGGAATCCAACTATATGACCCGCTTTTTTGTGGTACGGTTTGACAGCGCGGGAAATCCGGTTTCCACATCTGTGGACTATATCGCTTCCGTGAATGAAGAAAATGCTATCACCTATGCGGAGCAGATCCTGCAAAGCAAAAAGGTTCGCGGGTATCTGCGGGAGTATCGCTATGTTACGGATCAAAGCGGTGACAACACGGTTGTGGTATTCTTAAATACCTCAAAAGAGCAGCGGTCCATGCGCCAGCTCCTGATCATGACGGTGGTGATTTCCTGTGTCAGTCTGCTGATCGTCTTTGTCCTGGTGGAGATTTTTGCCGGCAGGGCCATTCGACCCATTGCGAATAATATCAAACAGCAAAAACAGTTCATTACGGATGCGAGCCACGAACTGAAGACCCCGCTGACCTCCATATCCACCAGCGTGGATGTACTGACCATGGAGCACGGGGAGGATGAGTGGACTGACAATATCAAAAAGCAGACAGACAGGATGTCGAAACTGGTCAGCGAACTGGTGGCTCTTTCCAGGCTGGATGAAGATATGCCTCTGCCGGAAAAAGAGGTCTTTAACCTAAGCGATGCGGCTTGGGAGATCGCGGATGTTTATCAGCCGCTGGCAAAGGGCAATGAGAAAAATCTGGAATTGGATATTGAAGAAAATGTGTCCCTGATGGGTGATCGGGCGGCAATTTTGCAGATGCTTTCCGTCCTTTTGGACAATGCGGTGCGCTACTCAGATCCGAAGGGGGATATCCGTTTTTGTGTCAGGAAAAAGAAAAATAAAGTTTCTATAGAAGTATTTAATACCTGCCAGTATGAAACGCCCCTGGATACCGACCGGCTCTTTGACAGGTTTTACCGGCCGGATGAATCCAGGAGCACAAAAACCGGCGGGAACGGTGTGGGGCTCTCCATTGCCAAGGCGGTGGCTGTAGCACATGGCGGCAAGATCAGTGCCAGTTGCCCCAGCGGAAAGACTATGACCATCAGGGTTACGATATAAGAAGAAAGAGTGTAACATGAATCAAGAATTTGCCAAAATCGAGAAAAGAGTCCGGATACAGCTTTCCCATGAGCTGAACTGCGATCCCGATGATTTTCTGAAAGAGGAGAATGTGATCACGACGCCCATCGTTCATGAAGGGCGCAGGCGGTTTTCCGATCAGGCATATTTTCTTCAGATGGCTACCTTTGGAGGAAATGCCGTGATATCTGCAAACGAGGCACTTCACCCCTGGCTGTATGAATGGGTCAAAGATAAAAAAGGATTCTGGCTCTTTGAGCAGCATAACTTTTTCGAACTGGAAACGCAGCTTCGAAAACATGGGTTTAAGATGGCACAGACACATCATATGTTTTTGCCGGATCCTGGGCCTTCGGATATGAATACGGACCTGCAGATCAAATGGCTTGAACAGGAAGACATTTCGCAGTATTATGGAAAACCGGAGTTTTCAAATGCCCTCTGTGATAAGTTTTATCCCCAGCGGCCGGATGTGCTTGCAGTCGTGGCTCTTGACAGAGATGTTATCATGGGAATGGCGGGATGCTCTGCCGATGCACCGAAGATGTGGCAGATTGGGATCGACGTGCTGCCTGCGTATCGGGGCAGGGGGATTGCAAAGATCCTGGTATCCCTGTTAAAAGATGAGGTATTCCGCAGAGGCGCCCTGCCCTACTACGGAACCAGCCTCTCGAATCTGGCCTCGTGGAAAACCGCCCTTGCCTGCGGTTTTATCCCTACCTGGATCGAGGTGGAGTCGAGGGAAATCGAAGATCATAATTTTGTATAGAGAGGAAAAATACATGCGTTTACTTGGAAATATTTTGTGGATCATCTTTGGAGGATTAGCCAGTGCTCTTGGCTGGTTTGCAGCAGGAATTCTCTGGTGCATTACGATCATCGGAATCCCTGTCGGAAAGCAGTGCTTTAAACTGGCGAGCATCTCCTTAAATCCCTTCGGAAAAGAGATCGTATATGAAGGCGGTGCAGCTTCGTTTTTGTTGAATGTGATATGGTTTTTTGTCAGCGGCCTGGAACTTGCGCTCTGTAATTTTATCGCGGGTGTGATTCTGTGCATTACCATTATCGGGATTCCCTTCGGAAAGCAGTTTTTCAAGATCGCAAAACTCGCACTGTCTCCCTTTGGTGCAAAGGTAGTGAAGATAGAAGATCTGTAGAATACGAAGGGATCGGATAGATTCAGATATTTCTCCATTTTGTGATCAAAGATTCATAGGATAAGAAAAGACGACTCATGCTGCATGGGTCGTTTTTTCATGTGTTTTTCACGAGAATTGGTGCCGGATGATTATCAACAGGTTGGGCACAGTTTTTTCACATTTGATTTCAGGTTCATTTCAGGTTGACATTTTATGATGAGACACAGAAAACGGATCCGGCGGATGTGGCAGGAAAACCGGAAGCAGGAAATGAGCAATGGCAGAGTAAATTCCTGCAGAAAAAACGGGATCCGGAAACAACGAGAAATTTTAAGGAGGCTGGAGGATGGATGAACAGAATCGTTACCGGCACGAGCTGAAATACGAGATATCCTATACGGATTACCGGGCTATGCGGGGACGGCTTTTGAAGGTCATGAAGAAGGATCCCCATACAGCAGAAGACGGACGGTACCGGATCAGGAGCATCTACTTTGACAACAGCGAAGACAAAGCACTGATGGAAAAGATCGATGGAATTCAGAAAAGAGAAAAATTCCGTATCCGGTATTACAATGATGATTTTTCTTTTATCACACTGGAAAAGAAAATGAAGATCAACAATCTGTGTCTGAAATGCGATGCACCGATTTCGGAAGAAGAGTGCAGAAAGATCCTCTCAGGTGATCTTGATTTTATGAAGGATCATCCCGAGGAGCTGGTCCGGGAGTTATATGCCAAGATGCATTACCAAAGGCTGAGGCCAAAGGTTTTGGTCTCCTACGTCAGGGAGCCATACATCTATCAGGCGGGAAATGTGAGGATCACCTTTGATTCACAGGTGCGGACAAGCCTTTTCACACAGGAGTTTCTGAAAAAGGATGTATCGGATATCAGTGCAACAGACAGGCCGCAGGATATGATCTTAGAAGTTAAGTACGACGCATTTTTGCCGGAGATCATACAGGATCTGATCCAGACAAAGGGCATCCGGCAGCAGGCTTTTTCCAAATACGGAGCATGCCGGAGATATGGATAAAACCTGCTGACTGATATGCGTATTAAGGATATGGGTAAAAGATTACAATAGAATTCAATAGGAAAATTCAGGAGGAAAAAACAATGACATTCAATGATATTTTCAAATCCAGTTTTTTGGAGAGCGTAACAGAGTTTTCGGCAGTGGATACACTGATCGGCATGGCTTTTGCACTGGTGATCGGGCTGTTCATTTTCGTGATCTATAAAAAGACTTTCAGCGGCATCATGTATTCCACAGGTTTTGCAATGTCCCTGGTGGGGCTTTCGCTGGTAACGACCCTGGTGATCATGGCAGTAACTTCCAACGTAGTGTTATCACTCGGTATGGTCGGTGCCCTTTCCATCGTTCGTTTCCGGACCGCCATCAAGGAACCCATGGAGATCGTTTTTCTGTTCTGGTCCCTTGCGGTAGGTATCGTCATCGGTGCCGGCATGATCCCGCTGGCAGTCATCGGCTCCGGTATCATCGGTGTGATCCTGCTTCTGTTTTCCGGAAAGAAACTGCGCAACACGCCTTATATCCTGATCGTAAACTGCAAGGATGAAAAGAGTGAAGAAAGCGCCATGAACCTGATCGAAAAGGCAGTGGACAAATATCTTGTAAAATCCAAAACCGTGAATGAAGCAGGCATTGAACTGACAGCGGAGATTCGTGTAAAAGATGCGGCTACGAGTTTTGTGAACAGGATCAATGAGATCAATGGTGTGTCCGGCGCAACGCTGGTGACCTTTAACGGAGAGTATATGTCCTGATCCGCAGGATAAAGATATGTTTTGAAATTTCGATAGATTAGGAGGCGGTGGTCATGGTTGCAAACAAACATATAACGAAGATCGTGAGTGTGCTCATGGCTATAGCTGTTGTGCTGAGTTTTCTTGCCATCGGCTTTTCCGATCAGCTGGATGAAGCGCTGGGCGGAAAAAGTGTTGGCATGGAATATGAGTCAAAGCTTTTTAATACCGATGAGATCATGAGTGTTGATATCCAGATGGATGAAGAAGACTGGAACACCATGCTCTCCAATGCCATTTCGGAAGAGTATTATGTCTGCGATGTGGTGATCAATGGACAGACCGTCCGGCAGGTGGCCATCCGGCCAAAGGGAAACACGTCCCTGTCAGCCATCGCAACGGATCCGGATTCTGATCGTTACAGCCTGAAGCTGGAGTTTGGTCATTTCGTGGAAGGACAGACCTGTTATGGTCTGGACAAGCTGATCCTGAATAACAACTATGCAGATGCTACCAATATGAAGGAAGC
>JAFZNL010000358.1 GCA_017550925.1 Lachnospiraceae bacterium
GATAATGTGCTTCCTATATTTTTGTTTGCCCTGTTTTTCTGCTGGATGGGAGATATCCTTCTGATGAAAGGCGATATGAAATGGCTGATCGCAGGAGGCATCTCTTTTATGGTTGGTCATGTCTTCTTTATGATCGGATACAGCCATGATATCGTCTTTTCTTCGGAGCATCTGTTGCCTGCGTTATTGCTGGCAATGCTCTTTGTATTCGCTGCAGTTTCTATATTCCTGAAAATGAAACCGGATCTCCCAAAGCAAATGGTTAAACCTATGATCGGGTATCTTCTGATCAACGCAGCAATGAACTGTTTTGCGATCATGAGAATGATATCCAATCCAGGGATACCGGCATTTATCACCTGCATTGGCGCCATGTTGTTTTTTGTCTCTGATTCCTTCTGGTTTTATGTACGGTTCAAAAAAGAAGGACGGCTGAAAACGCATTTTGGCATTATGCTGACCTATGCCCTTGGCGAACTTCTGATCATTATCGGCCTTCTCTGATGGATTTCACCGCTAAGTAAGCAATTTGTCCCCAAATAATCCCGGTAATTTCAAAAAAGCAGCGAAATTTGACGTGAAATATGATAAAATATTTGACGTTAGTGAAATTGTGTGAGAAATTCGCACAGAAAGAGATTCTGTGTATCGTACGGTATGATAATACGCAGACGAATAGTAAATGATATAATAAGAAAGGGGAAGCGATCATGAAAAAATGGTACGATGAAGAATACGAATTTACGGTAGAAGTTACCCAGCTGCTGCGCAGCGATCATACGGAGAATTATTGCCGTAACGGTGAAGAAGTAGGCGACAAGTATACCTGCACCTATGGCTGTCCTGTCAATCAGGACGGACAAGGAATCTGCTCGAAGACGATGATGATGCTGTATCCCCTGATGGAAGCGGTCAGAAGCGGCGGAGACCTGGAAAACCTTGGCGGTGACAGTAAATATACAAAGACTATAGTATGCCCGGACGGATGCGTGGTTTTCAAACTGACGGCAAAGCCCCTTGGCAACGAGAATTTTCATAAGGGCGGTTTCTGGACTTATCCGGATGAAACAGTGTAAGTAGCAATTTTTAAAATACTGAACATAAAAATATTGGATTAGGAATTGAAACATGGGAATCATTTATATCACAGGACATAAAAACCCGGATCTTGACAGTGTTTGCAGCGCTTATGGTTATGCAAAGCTGATGAACCTGCAGGATCCTGACAATACATACATACCGGTTAGATGTGGCCATCTGTCTGATAGCACAAGGAAGATCTTAGAGCAGCTGGATATCGAAATCCCGGAGTACAAAAGAGATGTTTATCCCAAAGTACGGGATGTGATGCTTAGCAATGATGCAGGAATAGAAGCAGATGATAAGCTGACGACAGTAGCGGCCATCTATGAAAAGAATAATCCCAGTGCGATCCCTGTTTTTGAGAACAATGAGTTTTACGGTCTTCTCACGGTGGATGATATCACCAACTGGACTATGCGGGAGCTTTCCAGAGATAACAAGATCATGGAGATCCCGAAGGTGCGTGATATTATGACGGTCCAGGAGCCGGGCATTGATGCGGATGAACTATTTGATGAAGGGCGTTCCATGCTGCAAAGCTCCAGTAAACGTGGTCTTGCGGTTTATGAAGATGGAAAATATGCGGGCTATGTAACAAGACGGTGCTTTCTGAAAGCGCCGAAAAACTCTGTGATCTTAGTGGATCATAATGAATCCCGCCAGAGCATTCAGGGCATAGAGACGGCAAATATCATCGGTATCATCGACCATCACCGGCTGGATGCCATCAAAACCGATCAACCCATCTTTATCTGTGCTGAGCCTTTGGGCAGTACCTGTACCATAGTTTATCAGCAGTTTATCAGAAATAACCGGACACCGGATCCGCTGACTGCTAAGGTTCTGTTGACAGGTTTGATCTCGGACACCTTGATCCTGAAGAGCCCTACAACAACAGGAGATGATGCGGTGGCTGCTCATGTGCTTGCATCCATCTGCAGGATCGATTTAGAGGAGTATGGTCTTTCCATGTTCTCGAAGCTTGAAGGTCTGAAGGAAAGAGAACCCGGCGCGGCCATTGTTTCTGACTTTAAGACCTATACGGAAAGCGGACTTCGCATCGGTATCGGTCAGTGCGAAGTAACAACGCTGAATGATCTGAAAGACTATGCAGAAATCTACGCAAAAGCCTTAGAAGAAGTACGGGTTATGCAGGGACTTGGCTGGGCAGTTTTGATGATCACGGATGTGATCCATGAGCACAGCGCCCTGATCTGTACGGAGCACAGAGGAAACCGCAGGCTGCCCTATAAACCGATATCGAAAAACATCTATGATATGCCCCATGTCATGAGCCGTAAAAAGCAGCTTCTTCCTGAGATCATACATGCCGTGGAAGAGTATTGATCAGGTATTCTTTTCGTTTCTTTTTCAGGCAATCTGTGGTATAATATCATGATAGATTTTTTGAGGGGATATTTTTGCTGAAATCAAAGTTTCATTGAAGATTGGGTAAATGAGGAATATGAAGAGTCCGAAAGAGATCGTAAAGAGGGTTATCCGATATATCAACGATTCGTCCATCAACGTCAGTGACAGGGCGTTTATCCTGTTCTCCAGTTTGGTACTGATTGCGATCTTCCTGGCTGTTCCTTTTGGTCTGATCATGCGGGAACCGCCTATTGCGACCATTTCAACCCTGATCGGAGATATCTTTTTTACATCCTATGTTGTACATTCTGTGAAAGCGAAAAAAATCGCGAGGGCCAAAATCGTGATCTCGGTGATCCTGGTCTTCATTTTCATGCCCGCCATGTTCTTTACAAACGGCGGCGTGGAAGGCGGCGCACCAATCTGGCTTTTGCTGGGGACCATCTATATTGCCCTTGTTTTAGACGGACGCCTTAAGATCTTTATGATCATCGCCACCTGCGTGATAACAACCGTCTGCTGGCTTGTCGGTTACTTCTTCCCACAGTTTGTAACAGAGTACTCCAGGGGCGGCAATTATTTTGACTGTATTGTGGCGCTTTTTATCGTCGGCGCCATTGTTTATATGCTGATCACGTTTCAGAACAATCTTTACCGGAAAGACGAAGAATACAAAAATATCCACCGGCTTTTCGAACAGACAGCAACGGCTCTGGTCAATGCAATCGATGCAAAGGATGAATATACCCACGGACATTCTTCCAGAGTAGCTGAATATTCAAGAAAGATCGCGGAATACAGCGGTATGAGCAAGGAAGAATGCGAAGAAGTATATTATGCAGCACTTCTGCACGATGTAGGAAAGATCGGTATTCCCGGTGATATCATCAATAAAGCAGGAAAGCTGACAGATGAAGAGTATGAGAAGATCAAAAAGCATCCGGCACTGGGCGCACAGATTCTCCGCAGCATCACCGAGTTTCCGTCCCTGAGTATTGGTGCAAATTTCCATCATGAGCGTTACGACGGCAGAGGATATCCCGAAAAACTGAAAGGGGAAGATATTCCGCGGTATGCCAGGATCATTTCCGTCGCAGATGCCTATGATGCGATGACGTCCAAAAGAAGTTACCGTGAAACCATCCCGCAATCCGCTGTCCGTGAAGAGATCGTGAAAGGTGCGGGTACGCAGTTTGATCCGGAATATGCCAAGATCATGCAGCATCTGATTGACCTGGATAGCGAATATACCATGAAAGAAAAAGCCGGGGTCAGGGAGCTGGCCGGCAAATCAGACCTTGTATTTAAGGAGTACAGGGACGAGATCTCAGATGGTTTCCTTTTGACAGACCAAATGCTCCGTATTCGCTTCAACTGTGAGAGTCTGGATAAAAAGAACAAAAATGCAATGCCGGCATTGATCGTGTATGACGCACATGACGGACGGTTCCATGATTCTCCGCGTGAAATGCGGGAACTGTGTTACTTTGAATATGCAGAGCTTTGGTTTGACGGCCGATTTTCAGGCGAAGGCGTCAGGAAAGTCCAAGTGGATGAATCGGCAAGTTATAGGCAGGGTGAGATGCTGACGGTGAAAGGCAACAAGATTTATGATCTGTCTGCAGTCAAGTATAAAGACCATGTCCAGATCCGTCTCGATGATGGAGAAAAAGCGATCATCTTTACACTGGCGCTTCCTGACTGCTCGCGATATGCCTATATCGCATTTGCCGGAATCGACTGTCATCTCTACGATCTGAATATCACCCACGACAGTGAGAAGATCCAGGAAGATTATATCCCGAGGATCGCGGAAATGATCAGTTATATCAACGGACCTGTGGGGGATATCCCTAACGTTCAGGTAGATGGATACCGATCAGCCCATTCCGAGGCGATCCCGATCCGGAACGGGCTTAAGATCACTTTCCATACTAAGTGTCTGCCCACGGCAAGGCTGATCTGGCATTGTCCGTTTTTGGATATTTTCTATTCTGACGATAAGAAACCAAATGGAGAGAACTTTATTGAGTATGCCCTGATCCGTATTGACGGTGAGAACTGGGAAGCAATGGGCACCGCCAAAAATAAGCTGATTGTTAATAAGGATGACGATTTTGACGGTTGGGATGTATGGAAAGAAGCCAACAAGAACGGTTTTGACTGTACGGTAACCTTTAGCAGAAAGGATGATCAGATCGTGATCCTCACCGAGAACTACGGTATCGGTATCAAAAATACGACAACCATCATTGAAAAGCGTGATGACGTCTATGTAGCCCTCAGCGGAGACCAGATCGCGATTACGAATATCCGCATCAGTTATGAAAAAGGTGACCCTTCCGTAGAGGGAAGCGCAGAAGGGAATTGACAGATGCATTTTGTGGATGCAAAGGGCATTCTGACAGCCTCAGGC
>JAFZNL010000359.1 GCA_017550925.1 Lachnospiraceae bacterium
ATCGTGCATTTTTCCGAAGGCGAGATCCCGCTGATCAACCGTGCTCATGTGAATACGATCTACGAAGCAAAAGTGCGGGTGGGCATCGATATGTCGGAAGTGAAAACGGAGGTGACCGAAGAACAGGTCATAGTGACACTGCCGGCCTCTGCGATCCAGGGTGAAGTGAATGTGCTGCCGGATTCCCTACAGTTTTACGATGAGCAGGAGTCCCTGTTTAATCAGATCGATCCCGAAGATGTGAAAACAATCCTGATCAAAGCACAGGAGGACGCGGAGCTGCATGCCAATGTGGAAGGCATCCGGGAAACTGCAGACGCCCATGCAAGAGAACTGGTGCGTGCACTTTTGTCACAGGAGATCATCGGGGAGCGTCAGCTGGTGATCCGGGGCGAGTGAGAGGCGGCAATTGTCAAGTGACCATAAGATAGTTGTTAACTGAAAAATGATTGGCAATATCCGAAGTTCGATAATCTGCATTGAATTCAGAAGGGGAGAATGAGATGGAACAAAACAGACATGGACTTGTCATAATGAATAATCATCAGATAACAAAAATACTTCTGATGAAAGCAATGTTTCCTTGTATTGCAGTCTTCATGTTTATGTTTCTCATGGCCGGCAGGCAGGCCTTCGCAGCGCCTTCAGATTTTGACATTGATGAAAACGGTGTCCTGAAATCCTATACCGGATCAGACAGCGTGATTGAGATTCCGAGCGGTGTAAAAGAGATCGGAGCTTCGGTCTTTTTTGAAAATGAAACAGTGACGAAGGTTATCATACCAAGCGGCGTAACCAATATACAAAGTTGTGCATTTTATAATTGTACAAATCTGGTTTCTGTTTCCATCCCGGATTCAGTCAACACAATTTCTAATCATGCATTTGATGGCTGCAAATCCCTTGTCTATGTTAAACTTCCCGCAAATCTGGAGAAAATTGAAGACTATGGATTTCGCGATTGCCAGGGCCTGACAGAGATCGTCATGCCGGATATGGTAAAGACGCTTGGCAACAATGTGTTTGATGGCTGTAGCGGACTGGTCAGCGTACGCCTTTCATCGTCTTTGGAAAACTGGGGATTCACCATTTTTAGAAATGCTGATAATCTGCTCTATGTAACCATTCCCGAAGGGGTCACAAAAATCGGAGAGCAGGCTTTTTATGGCTGTGACGGGCTGATCGGCGTATCGCTCCCGTCTACTTTGAAGGAGATTGAAAAGGATGCTTTCTGGACATGCTTTAGCCTGATGAATGTCAGAATCCCGGAGGGAGTGGAGGCCATCGGAGACAGTGCATTCTATGGATGTACATCCCTTTATGCGCTGCAGATCCCGAAAACTGTAACTTCCATCGGCACAGACATTGTTAATAGCAGCCGGCTGCAGGCAGTCTATTATACCGGAAGTAAAACGCAGTGGGATCAGATCGCTACGAACGGATCCAAGGATTATCTGGAAACAAAACTTGTGATAAATGGCGCGATCCCGGCAAGTGAATTATATGCGCCTGCCATCCCCACCGGTTTTTCTGAGATTTCGAACAAAACATCCGACGGCTCAGACGGTTTTGTGATCATAGACGGTATTTTGGTGAAATACACGGGAAGTGCAGAGAATGTGACGATCCCGTCTGGAGTCACCTACATTGGGCAGAAGGCGTTTATGAACAATGCTGCTGTCAAAAAAGTGACCATTCCGGATGGTGTATTCGGGATCGGGAAAAGTGCGTTTAGCGGCTGTAAGGGTTTACAGGAGGTGGTGATTCCGGATTCTGTTGTTGTGATCGGGGATTATGCGTTTAATGAGTGCACTGCTTTGACGGCAGCAGACCTTCCTGACAGTCTTTTCCAGGTCAATGGGTATGCCTTTTATCGCTGTACGGCGCTGCGGGAGATTGCATTTCCGGCCGGCCTTTTATCCATCGGGCAGCAAGCATTTTATGCGACGGCAATACAGGAGCTGGATCTAACCCAAACAGATCTTCTGAACGTGATGGAACAGGCATTTCGTTTTTGCACACAACTAAAGAGCGCAAGCTTCCCGGATTCTGTGATATCTTTGGGGGGATATACCTTTGGCGGTAATAGCGCTTTACAAAAAGTCGTGTTGCCTTCCCATCTGAAAAATCTGAAGGTTGGGTGTTTTACCAGCTGCACAAAGCTTTCCGATATCACCATTCCGGCAGATATCAAAGTGATTGAAAACACTTTGTTCAGTTATTGCAATGGCCTGGGAAGAATCCGGATTCCGGAGGGAGTGGAGAACATCGGATCGTACGCATTTACGAATGCGGGTATTGTGGAGATATCTCTTCCATCCACGTTGAAAGAGATCAGTGAAGGAGCAATTGATCATTGTCGCAGCCTAAAGGCGGTCATTTTGCCGGAGAATCTGGAAAAGGTCGGGGAAGAGGCTTTTAAAAGCTGTTCAAACTTAAGTTATATCTATCTGCCGGAAAGCCTGAGTGATATCGGAGAAAATGCGTTTCAGTCCTGTGATAAGATCTCGGATGTATATTATGGCGGAACGGATGCTAAGTGGCAGGCACTGGGTGGAAATGCGATCTTTCCCGATGCTGAGGAAATCACCCTTAACTGCAACAGTGATCCTGCAACGCTGCAGCAGCAGTTTGCAGTTTATCGCATCATCTATGAATTAAATGGCGGAACGGGGCAAAACCCTGCCAGCTACACATCCATGGATGAGGATATCAAGATCGGAAAGCCCGGTAAGTCAGGCTACTATTTTGTGGGATGGCTCAGGGGAGATTTAGATGGCGGCGAGCCGCAGCGGGAGGTTACGATCCCGAAGGGCTCCAAAGGAGACCGGTATTATATCGCAGTCTGGACAAAGGTTTATTCCATTACCTATAAGGACGGCGAAGATCCGCTGAGTACGAGCAATCCCAAGACTTATACAAAGCTGGACGGAAAGATTAAGTTGACAGATCCGGAAAGATCCGGTTTTGTATTTTTGGGCTGGACCGGTTCGAATGGCACTACGCCCGAAAAGAACCTGGAATTTGATGCTGCTGAGGGCGGGGATCGGATCTATGTCGCAAACTGGAAGGATTATTACAGGATCAGTTATGAGCTGGATGGCGGAACGGTTTCCGGGACCAATCCGGAGTTTTATACGGAAGATGATGAGGATATCCATATCGTTAACCCGGTAAAAGGGGATACAAAGTTCCTTGGCTGGATCGGCAGCGACATCAAAGGGGGGCCGGCGGTGGAACTGGTGATCCCGAAGGGAAGTATGGGGAACCGCATGTATATCGCAGTCTGGGAAGGCGGAATTTTTGATAAAGAGTCTTATATCATTTCCTACAACTTAAACGGCGGGACTGCTGAGGGAAATCCCACATCCTATACAAGCAATGATCCGGATATCGTGATCAAACGGCCTTACAAAGAAGACTACATATTTATCGGATGGATGACAGTTCTGCCGGTGGGCGGCACGATGATGGATCCGATCATTTATCACGGCAGCCGCGGCGATCTGATGTTCATAGCGATGTTTGAAAAATGCTACCATGAAGAGATGATAATCGAGCCCGAAGTCAAGCCCACCTGCACACAGGATGGCCGGACGGAAGGCAGGCACTGCGGCTGCGGAAAAGTAAATATTCTCGGCGAGGTGATCCCTGCTCTGGGACATCACTATGATAACGGCGTGGTAACTAAGCAGCCCACTGCGACGGAAAAGGGGCTAAGGACCATTACCTGTCAGCGCTGCGGCGACAGTTATACGGAGCAGCTGCCGGCCCTTGGGCAGCAGGGCAGCGGCAGCGGAAAGTCCGGTGATGGCAGCGGAACCGGGCAGCCCGGCACTGGCGATGGAACGGATGGCCAGTCTGCACTGAAAAAAGGCGATATCTTTAAAACGAAACAGGGTGCGTTCAAAGTAACAAAGACGGGGAAAACACCGGAGGTATCTTACCTTGCGCCTGCATCTGCAAAAAAGAAGTCCGCCACAATTCCCGCGACTGTAAAGAAAAACGGCGTCACCTATATGGTCACGTCCATCGCAGCGAATGCTTTTGCAAAGAATAAAAAACTGAAGAAGGTGACCATCGGCAAGAATATCCGGACCATCGGCAAGAAAGCATTTTTCAAATGTAAGAACTTAAAGACTATTACCGTAAAGACGAAGGTACTCAAAAAAGTCGGTAAATATGCTTTTAAGGGGATCCATAAAAAAGCAGCCTTCAAGTTCCCCACAAATAAGGGAAAGAAGTATCGAAAACTGTTGAAAAAGTCAGGGAGTGATCTGCCGAAAATTTAAGGTTGTATAGTTGGGAGTTTTTTGTTATACTTACACTTGGGTACAAAAGCGGTCGTTTTTTTGACAAATTCGGTCGCTGAGGGGTTGCTTTCAGACGATTGGTTCATCAGGAGTCTGAAAAGTAGAAACATGGTAGTGTAAAGCCCGGTATGAAAATACGAAGGCAGGAAACTACTGATCAATTGGGAGGTAGAAAAGATGAAAAAATACATCGCGGAGTTTATCGGCACCATGACACTGGTGGTCCTCGGCTGTGGTACGGCTATGTTGGTAGGATGCAGCAGTGAGCAGGGAACCGGTTATCTTTTGACAGCACTTGCTTTTGGTCTTACCATTGTGGGAATGGCATATTGTGTAGGAAATATTTCCGGCTGCCATATCAATCCTGCAGTTTCCCTTGGCGTATTGATGAGCGGAGGCATGAGCTCATCGGATTTTATCGGTTATGTGGTTTCCCAGTGCCTCGGCGCGCTGGCAGGTTCCGGCCTTTTAGCTGCCATCTTCGGACTGGGCGGCGTGGTTGACAAGACCGGCGGCTATGGTTCTAACGGTTTGGCAGGTGTGAACGGCAGCGCCATCGCAGGACTTTTGGTAGAGATCGTTCTGACATGCATCTTCGTCATGGTAATCCTTGGTGTGACAAGCAAAAATGCAGGCCATGGTTCCTTTGGCGGACTGATCATCGGCTGGACACTGGTTGTGATCCATATCCTGGGCATCGGCCTTACCGGTACCAGCGTAAATCCTGCCCGTTCCATCGGACCGGCTATCGTAGCAGCGATCAGCGGCAATACAGCTCCCATTGCCTGTGTATGGGTATTCATCGTAGGTCCCCTGATCGGCGCAGCACTGGCAGCAGTGATCTACAAGTACCTTGAGAGTGATAAGAAATAATTTGTTACAAATAAAATCATAAAAAAGGAGTGAGGATCATGAAGAAGTTTTTGGAAGAGTTTAAGGCGTTTGCACTGAAGGGTAATGTGATGGACATGGCCATCGGTGTGATCATCGGCGGTGCGTTCACAGCCATCGTAACGGCATTTACGGATGACTTTATCACGCCCATCATCAGTATCTTTGGTGGCACAGAGTTTGGCGGCAAGATCCCTCTTCCGGGACCTGAAGGAAATGCGATTTTGTGGGGAGATTTCATTTCCGCAGTTGTCAATTTCCTGATCGTAGCATTGATCCTGTTTTCCATGTTGAAAGCGATCAACAAACTTATGAATCTTCGCAAGAAAGAAGAGGAAGAGGCAGCTCCTACAACAAAGGTTTGCCCTTTCTGCAAGAGCGAGATCAACAAAGATGCAACGCGTTGCCCGCATTGTACATCTGAGCTGAGTGAATAACCTCTTTGGGTTTATTCGGGGAGTAGAATTTATATATTAAGGGGAAAGAACCGGCCATTACGGCCGGTTCTTTATTTGTTATTTGTTACTATTCACAGTTGATTGCGAAAGACAGGCGAATCGAAAGCTCGCTTGCAGGATTCGACTGGATCATCCTTCGATCATAATTGTTTTCTTTTCCGGAACAGCAGGCTCTTTCTTCGGGATGGACAGTTTCAGGACGCCATCTTCGAATTTGGCCTTGATATCCTCTTCGGTGACTGCATCACCTACATAGAAGCTTCTGGTCATGGTGCCGGAGTAGCGCTCCTGGCGGATCAGTTTGCCCTTCTTATCCTCTTCGTTCTTCTCAAGACCCTTGGTGGTGGAAACGGTCAGATAACCATTTTCCAGTGCCAGCTGGATCTCATCCTTCTTGAAGCCCGGAAGATCGATGTCGAGTTCGTATCCGCCTTCATGCTCATGAATATCTGTCTTCATGACATGAGCGGCCTTCCTGCCGTACAGCTTCTTGTCTACATCACCGAAATCTGCGAATCTCGGGAAATCCATCCAGTCATCCAATAAGTTCTCTCCAAAAATACTAGGCATCAACATAAGTCATTCCTCCTTCTATTAAAAAACTGTTGTTTGTAATATAGGTACTGATGTTTCTGAATTCGGAAGTAAGATCACAGGCTTTGGATAACTGCTTGCTTGTGTTATCTCATTTCCTTGTTCTATAAAGGTTATAACACTAATTGTTAGCACTGTCAAGAGGTGAGTGCTAATATTTTTTAAAAAGTTATTATTTGAAGAAATCGAATGATCAGTCACGAAGTGACGGTAAAGCATGTGCAATGCACATGCGGGATCACGAGATGATATGTGGGGCTACGAATGAAATTACGTGGGGTTGCGAATGAAATTACATCTTGCTATATAGAAATAAGTATGTTAGAATCGGCTTTAGATAAATTCTAATATTAATGAAAGGGCGTAAAAATGTACTGGAAGACAGAAAACATCCAACTTATGAGCGGGTATTTCTGGTGGTCTGACAGGAGAAGTGCGCCCATTTTTAAGAAATAGTCAGACCAGATAAATGGCATGCGATACTTCTCCTTTTAACCGATGATTCGATTGAAAGGAGATTTTTTTATGAATACAAATATCAAAAAGCAGCTGAGAAAGCTGTATCTGCTTAACGGGATCGGAAACCTGTCCATTGCCGGCGCGGCCTGGGTGCTGCTGCTTGTTACGGACGGATATTCCCTGATCCAGGTGGGGATCGCGGAGACCATCTTCCATATCGTCAGTATTACCATGGAGATCCCCTCCGGCATGTTCGCGGATATCTGCGGACGAAAGAAGAGCCTTGCGGTATCCTGCATCGCCGGGATATTGTCGGGACTCACAAGAGCCTATACCCACAGTTTTTTCGGGGTGTGTATATCCATCGCTTTTTCTGCCCTGTCCTATAATTTCTGGACGGGCACGGACAACGCCCTGGCTTATGATGCGCTTTCCGAAGAAGGGCAGGAAAAGTTTTACGACGGCTATGTGGCAAAACAGACCGTGATCTACCGGATCACTGACGGCGCAGCCACCCTCTGTGCAGGACTTGCCGTGATGCTGGGAAATGTGAAAAGCCAGCTGATCGGTGTGGGGATCCAGTCAGTCCGCCTGATGATCCTGGCAACCGTGCAGGAAAACAAGGTGGTAACGGAAAATACGAAAACCCTGCGGGAACGGTTTTTGGAAAATGTGCAGGAAAGCATTTCGTTCCTGAAAGGAAATGTCCGGGCGGCGAAGCTGATCTACCGAAACTGCCTAGTGGGTGCCATCGACGTACTGCTGCTGTTTTTTATGCAGGCAAAACTTCCCATGACCGGTATCGCAGACTGGGTGCTGGGACCGCTGCTCTTTATCATGTCCATGGGCGGCGTGCTGGGCGCGGCGGTGTCAGAAAAAGTAAAGGGACTGCGGTTCGGCTACTTATTCTTAGGTTGTGTGACCCTGGCATTTTTGGGATTTTTGGCATCCTTTACGGGAATGGCTTTGGTCATGACCCTGGGAGGATTTGCAGCAGCCTTTGCGGATGACCTGATCCAGATCCGGGCGGATGTGGAACTCAATGACATGATCCCGGCACCCCAACGGGCAACGCTGATCAGCGTCAACTCCCTGTGTTTTTCCATGGTGATGATTGTGATGTCGCCACTGGCGGGGTGGGTGTTTTCGTTGTAAATGGTTACTATCAAACATCGAGCATTTGTCATGAAGTGTCAGTAGAGCGCGAAGGACGAAAATGTGAGATGGATGTGGGACTGTAAATGAATATAAAAAATGAGGAGGGATAATTGTGAACGTACAACCAACCAAGGAAACAGTAAAAGAACTTGCAGCAGGCGGGAACTACAATGTAGTTCCCATCAGCTGCGAGCTTCTGTCGGATTTTACCACGCCCATCGAGGTGATGCGGATCCTAAAGAAAGCTTCGACCCATTGCTTTTTGCTGGAATCTGCGCAGGCCAATGAGACCTGGGGACGCTACACATTTTTAGGATATGATCCGAAAATGGCCATCACCTGCGAGGCAGGACAGATGAGCACCAGCAGCGAGAGTTTTCAGACAGAGGATCCATCGGGATACCTCAGAGAGATTCTTGCCCGTTATAAAAGTCCCCGCTTTGACTATCTGCCCACCTTTACCGGCGGCCTGGTAGGGTATTTTTCCTATGATTATCTGGGTTACAGTGAGAAGGCTGTCAGGTGCGAGGTGGAAGATTCAGAGGGCTTCAAGGACGTGGACCTGATGCTTTTTGACAAGGTGATCGCTTTTGATAACTTAAAGCAGAAGATCGTGCTAATCGTCAATATGCGGCTGGATGGGGACAGCAGCATGGAAGCAGAATACGAGAGGGCAGCGCAGGAACTGAAGAGTCTTGCGGACCTGATCCGGAATGGTGAAAAACTCATCGAGGAGCCCGGCAGGCTCACAGGCGAAGTGACGCCGCTGTTTGAAAAAGAGCAGTACTGCGAGATGGTGGAAAAGGGCAAGCATTACATTAAAGAAGGGGACATTTTTCAGATCGTGCTTTCCAACCGCCTGAGCGCACCCTTCGAAGGAAGTTTATTTGATACCTACAGGATGCTGCGGACCATCAATCCGTCGCCTTATATGTTCTATTTTTCCGGCACCGATGTAGAGGTAGCAGGCGCGTCGCCGGAAACGCTGGTGAAGCTGGAGGACGGCGTGTTGCATACCTTCCCGCTGGCGGGCACAAGGCCGAGGGGAAAATCGGAGGAGGAAGATGCGGCGCTGGAAAAAGAACTTCTGGCGGATGAAAAAGAGCTGGCCGAGCATAACATGCTGGTAGACCTTGGGCGGAACGACCTTGGCAAGATCAGCCGCTTCGGCACTGTTGAAGTAGAGGCGCTGCGCCAGGTGGTGCGGTTTTCCCATGTAATGCATATCGGTTCTACCGTGCGTGGCATTATCCGGGAGGATAAAGATGCCCTGGATGCCATCGAGGCAGTGCTGCCGGCAGGAACCCTTTCGGGAGCACCGAAGATCCGCGCCTGCCAGCTGATCGCAGAGCTGGAAAACAATAAGCGTGGGATTTACGGCGGGGCTATCGGATATATCGATTTTACCGGGAATATGGATACCTGCATTGCCATCCGGATCGCTTATAAAAAGAACGGAAAAGTTTTTGTCAGAAGCGGCGCCGGTATCGTTGCGGATTCCGTACCGGAGAAAGAATTTGAAGAGTGCCTGAATAAGGCAAAAAGCTGCCTGACGGCATTGGAGATGGAGATTGAGTAAGCGGTTGGTGAATGGATAACTGCTTTTGACAGTGAAATGATGATTGCTGCCTGGATGGCAGCAGAACGGAGAGGGATATGACTTTATTGATTGATAATTATGATAGTTTTTCTTACAACTTATTTCAGCTGGTAGGGGAGCTGGATCCGGATATCAGGGTGATTCGAAACGATGAGATGACGGTAGAAGAGATCGAGGCGCTAAAGCCTTCCCATATCATTCTGTCGCCGGGTCCCGGAAGACCGGAGCAGGCCGGCGTGACCATGGAGGTGGCAAAAACCCTGGGCAGCAAGATACCGATCCTGGGTGTCTGCCTTGGACATCAGGCCATCTGTGCGGCTTTCGGCGGCGTGGTAACCTACGCATCGAGACTGATGCACGGTAAACAGTCGGATGTGCGTTTTGACCTGACCTGTCCGCTCTTTGAAGGCTGCCCCGAGGTAAGTCCCGTAGCCAGATACCATTCCCTGGCTGCCGATGAAAAAACGCTGCCGGAGTGCCTGATCGTAACGGCAAAAACGGCAGAGGATGAGGTCATGGCAGTGCGCCACAGCGAATATCCCATTTACGGCGTGCAGTTCCATCCGGAATCGATTTTGACACCCTGTGGGAAAACGATGCTGAAAAACTTCCTGAAGATATAGCAATTGTTCTCAAGTTTGAAAATAAAAAAGCTTCCCCCTGGGGGGAAGCTGTCACCGAAGGTGACTGATGAGGGGTTAGCCCCACACCGCCACAGTATGATACATGAAGATGTAATGACAAAAAGTCCCCGCCATGATAAAGCAGTGGAAGATCTCATGTGTACCAAAATAAATATGCCGTTCGTTAAAGCCCGTGCATTTGAAAGCATAGATCAGGGCGCCGACGGAATACATCACTCCGCCTGCGGTCAGCCACAAAAAGGCTGACAGCGGCAAAAGGTGATACAGGGGAACCAGAGCGAATACGCAGGCCCAGCCCATGACCAGATACACGCAGGAGGAGAGCCACGTTGGACAGGTTACCCAAAGGGCTTTGAGCAAAATGCCACCCAGTGCCATGATCCAGATCACAGAAAGCAGGATCCAGCCGATGTGGCCGCGGAGCACCGTCACGCAGACAGCGGTATAACTGCCTGCGATCATGACGGAGATCATGATATGGTCGATCTTCTTGAAAATCTTTGTTTTCTCCGCAGAAAGCACTACTGTATGATACAAACTGCTGGCGGCGTATAACATGCCGGAGGTGAGCAGAAAGACGCTGACGCCCAGCACGGACCAGAGACTTCCGAAGGTTTTTGCCCGCATCACAAGGGGACCGTATCCGGCCATGATGCCCAAAAGCCCGATAAAGTGGGTGATGGCCGACCCCGGCTCACGGATCTGAAAACTGATCGTAGATGGCATCACGCCATATCTGATATTTTTCTCCATGACAGATCTCCTTTTTCTAGTCAAAGATCATCAAAACGTAAACAAAATACGATTTTTTATCGCACGATCTCTCACAGTTCACTGCGAAAATCACATAACGTAGTAATGAAAACTACATAACATGATATAAATATAACACCATGGGGCGGGGATGTCAAGAAAGGGTGGAAAATCGCCTGAAATCGTTGCAACACCTGCCATATTCTGTTATTCTGATGGCTATTTACCAACTCGTGGTTGATATTTATAAATTCCCGAAGCTTTTCTGCCTCGGTCTTTTAATGGTATTAGCCTGACACCTCTACCTGATCTAACTCAGGCTACATTGAGTCTTATGACTTTTTCTCTTCCTTTGATCGGAATATCTTTGTATCCTCCGGCCTTTATGATCTGATAGGCAGCATTCACGTCAGCATTGATCATTGTACCCTTGTTGCTTTTGAACAGACCTCTTTTTACCCGGCGCGTAGCATCGTAAAAAAATTTTTCAGGGTATTCGCCATCCAGGTAACTGGTTCCGCTCGTGTAACTTTCCCTTACAATACTTACTTTGATCCCAGCCAGCTGCGCTTTATAGCAGATCATATCGATCAGCATCCTGTATGGGATGGATACAAAGGTCTGGTTTGTTCGTTTTCCCAGTTCCACTTTCTGCTTCCATCCTCTGTTGTTGCCGATGACGATCCGGCTCACACCGTTTCTTTTTGCAATCTCTATCACTTTGCGGCTTGCCTTATGAAGATAATCCTTCACCTTGTTGTTCCGTTTTTCAGTCAGCTGTTCCATCCTGTTTGTGATATCCAAGCGGTTGCTCTTTTTTGCCACCTCCTGCATAATGGATTTTCTTTTGTTGTAATACCTGTTGATCGACTTCAGTGGGCGTCCGTTAATGATGACCGGCGCTCCTGCCGTTGACAGACTTGCCGTGACCAGGTTGTCCACGCCAAGATCGATCCCCATAATGCTTCCATCCGGCTTTATGGGTTCCGTTTCCTGTTCATACATGAGCATGATGCGAATGCTGTTTTTATCGGTCCTGATACGGATCTGCCTTACCGGCCTGTGTTTTGCTTTTATCCTGATCTCCTTTAAAAATCCCGGCATGGAGATCCGGCCATCCTCATCAATGGAGAAGTTCTGGCTTGTGATCACGAGGCTGTCACGCCCATTCATCGGATCGAGGTATCCCGGCTTTCTGGGTCTGCCCAGGAACTTATCAGGATTCTTATGATACTCTTTTTTTGCCTGATAAAAAGACTTCCATTGCCTGCACTTTTCCTGGATACAGATCTGGCTGCAGGTCGCATAGGGCATCGCCCTGTAAACATCCCATGTCTTCATATACCAGCTGAGGAAATATGCATCTGCGACAAAACCGTTTTCAGCATCAATAAGCTTCTGCCTTTTCTTTTCATCCCTCCCGACATTGTAAGCGGTGATGGCATGATTCGTGTTATCGATCAATTCCTGCTCCCAAGGATCCGGGATCTCGCCATTTTTCAGTTTCTGATGAATTCGGTAGCATTGGCAGATCAGGTACTGCACGGAGTTTGACAGGTTCTTTGCACTGTAGCAGTATGCATCGATCTTCTTGAAAAGTTCCCTATGTTTATTTCTTTTTATCCGATGGTTTTCTGTCAGTATCATGGTATCCTGTCGCCTCCTTCCCTGCATTTTTTTAATGTGGTGATTTGCTGTGCATTGCATTCATGCAGCGACAGGCAGGGATGGACGGCGTGGGATATCTTGCCCGTATCTGGTGATCCTGGCGCACAGGACCTGGCCCCATAACTGGCCAAAGAAAGCCTCTGTGGTTCTGTGGTTTCCGGATAACAGGTCATTCCATACGATATAATTGCCAAGGTGCTTTGTGGATACCCCGTGGAACCTGCGGATGAAAAGTTTCAGCCGGCTATGATAGGCGTTGATCCGCTGGATCCCATAGTTTTTTCCTTCTTTTGAAATCGTGTGACACTCAGTATCCATCTGTATCAGGCTCAGGTCATTCAGGCCTGCCAGATTCAGATAGGCACGTTCTTTGTCTGTACAAAGGACCGCATGTGGGGCGATCTTTTTTCCAAAAATGTCGGTGATGCAATTGGAACTGATTTTTCCCAGTTTTCCGGGTTTCGCATAGGAAATGCCGGTATCATTGACTGCACAGGGAACGCAGACTTTCTCTGCTGACAGCCCTTTGGCATGAACATCGCTCCCGCGCTTGTGTGCCCTGCGCGGCATGGAAAAATCACGGCTTCTTTTATGGTTACCCTTAAATGATACATTGAAAAACGTTTCATCTGCTTCAACAACACCCGTCAGATAAGCTTTCTCTGTCAATTCACTTAAGGTGTCTAATATCTTATGCCGCCAGGTAAAGGCGGTGGACATAGAAATATCGCATTCCTCAGAAGCCTGTTTCAGCGTTCTTTGATCCAGCATACACCTCAAATACGCCGCCCAAACAGACATAGACTTTCGTGTGCGGGAGGTGATGGAATCGGAACTTGCGATAAAAGACCTGTGACAGTCCCGGCACAGAAACCGCTGGACACCGTCTTTCCTCTTTCCGTTTTTTACAACATGCTTTCCTTCGCAGTAAATACAGGAACTCTCACCATCAAAACGAGTTTCTATCAAAAATGATTGCGTGTCATCCAAGATCGTAATATCATTAGATATGGTAGTATAAAACACAATCCGATCACTAAATGACAGGCTGTTGTACGAAGTTATGACATCTTTCAGTTCTGACATAAGCGCGGTCTCCAAAAAGGAACGAATGTTCGATGATTTAATTATATCGAACAAATGTTCTTTTGTCAACCATGAAAACGAAAATAGCCATTCTGATTATGTATGGCTATGGCGGTCAGGGGCGGTTTTTTGCTCTGCCGGATCCATTATAAAAATACAGTAGAAAAGTCAAGTGATCGATCATCAGACAGGGGATATATCCGTATGGAAAATCAAATTGCAGGAAACACGGAGCCGATAAGAAACAGTATACGATTGTTTGCTTTATCGATCCTGTCAGTCGTGCTGTTTTTCATTTTCATGCCATGTACGGCACAGGCTGATGATGCCTTTGTGATCGAAGGCAGTGTGCTGAAGGCATACACCGGCGGAGAGGAAAATGTTGTGATCCCGGCAGGGGTAACGGAGATTGGGCCGGATGCATTTTTATCGAATAGTGTTATCAAAAGCGTAGTCATCCCGGAAGGCGTGACCAGGATCGGCAGTCAGGCGTTTCGTGGCTGCAAAGCTTTGCAAAAGATCGTTCTTCCGAAAAGTCTGACAAGCATCGGCGACCGGGCTTTTTATCAATGTATCAGTCTGGTGACCATAAGCCTTCCGGATGGGCTTGCGACTATTGGGGAGGAGGCTTTTTCAAAGTGTGGTGCGCTGGTAACGATCAAAGTTCCCGCTTCCGTGGAAAGCCTGGGAAACAAAGTTTTTTATGAATGCTACAACATGGTGCAGGCATCTCTTTCTGATGGGATCAAGATCAAAACACTGCCGGATGATACCTTTTCCTGCTGCAGAAGACTGGAGATGGTCTTTTTGCCGGAGGGGATCACGGCCATCGGAGAAAGAGCCTTCGAGGAGTGCCTGCAACTGCCCTGTGTTACCTTACCGGCTTCCGTTACAGCCATTGGGGATCAGGCATTTCATGACTGCCAGGGACTGATCGTGCAGGAGATCCCGGGAGGGGTCACTTCCATTGACAAAAACACCTTTGATGGATGCAGCGATCTTACGATCTTAATGATCCCAAAGAGTGTCGGCAGTATCCATGAGGATGCTTTTGACACCTGCATGCGGCTGGACAGAATCTTCTATGCCGGTACGGAAACGGAATGGAAAAAAGTCACCGGCGTGACGGAAAACGAACAGCTGAAAAAGGCTGATATCCGGTATAATAGTAAGCCGTCCGACCTGCCGAACTATGATTGTGATGATATCACGGGGATCAGCACGGCGCTGCAGAGCACGGAAGATTTTACCATTGTTGACGGTGTGCTGGTACAATATCTGAATAATGATGAGAGTAAAACGAAGGTAGTGGTACCGGAGGGCGTCTGGTATATTGCAGCGCGTGCTTTCGGTAACAGGACCTGGATCGAGGAGATTGTGCTTCCTTCCACCCTTCGCGGGATTGGTCATAGCGCCTTTAGCAGCTGCAGTAAACTGAAAAAGATCAATCTCCCGGATGGGATCACCCATATCGGATATGCATCTTTTGGGGGAACGGCCATCGAAGAGATCACGCTGCCGAAAAGCCTCGTATTCCTTCAGGAAGGTCTTTTTAACGGTAACAGATATCTGAAAAAGGTGATATTGCAGGGAAATAATGTACTTCTGATCGGGGAGAGGTGTTTTGATGAATGCGAAAGCCTGGCAGAGCTAAACCTGTCGGAGGGACTGCTTTACATGGGTGACGAGTGCCTGCGAAGATGCGGGTCGCTTGCGAGACTGAAGATCCCCCGTTCTGTCATTTATATCGGGGACGAAGTTTTTTCGGAGTGCGAAAAGCTTGCAGAAGTGGATCTGGATGCGGATATCACCACGCTTCCGGATCAGTTCTTTCAACAGTGCGGGCAGCTGGAAAAAGTTTTTTTGTCTCCTACGATCCGGTCCATCGGAGCGGGGGCTTTTTATGAGTGCGATGCGCTAAAATATGTGGCGCTGCCGCCCTATCTGCAAAGCATCGGCAAAGAGGCGTTCCGGGGCTGCAAGGCTTTGGAAAAGATGGTGCTCCCTGATGGAGTGACCTATCTGGGAGAAAATGCTTTTCTGGGATGCGACCATCTGTATGCCTTGCTTTTGCCGGATGGCATCAAAAATATTGAGGCCGGCACCTTTAGCGGCTGCCGGAGGCTGTATTATCTGAAACTCCCCGCGCAGCTTCAAACCATCGGCGAGAAAGCGTTCAATAATTGCTACGCGATAGAGACACTCTGTCTTCCGGACGGAGTCACGGCTATTGGGGACTTTGCTTTTCAGAAGTGTACGAATTTAAAGGGTATCGGGGTTCCCACATCTGTTGCTTCCATTGGTGAAGATATATGCGCGGATGCAAATGAGGATGTAGTGATCTGTTATGCAGGTGCGCAGACGGACTGGAACCAGATCAGTATCCATGATAACAACGATGTGCTCAAAAACGCGGAAAAGAAGTGGGGGCAGGATTACACGGGTCTGGCGGAGAATGTGATGATCCAAAACCATACTCTGGATGCGGGCACTGTGGACCTTGCGCCTACCTGCTGCCAGCCGGGACTGCGGGTTTACAGATGCACAGAGACCATATCCGGGACGAGCTTTCCCTGTGAATTTTGCTACTATGAGATAATCCCGGCAGATGAATCACTGCACCAAATGGAGCTTGTGACCATACAGCCCACCTGCGAGGCAGCGGGAAAAGTCACCCATAAAAGATGCAGGGTTTGCGGGAAAACCGAAGACTATACGGAAACCATCCCGGCTTTGGGCCATGACTATGACGACGGCGTTATCACGAAGGCAGCAAGTGCTTTGGAAGCAGGGGAAAAACTCTATACCTGCAAGCGCTGTGGACATAGTTATACAGAAGTGATCCCGGCAACGTGCAGCGGCAGTTCAGGTCAGCAGGGCGGAAACGGTGATCAGCAAGGCGGAAATGCCGGTCAGCAGGCCGCCGCCCCCGACAGGCGCGAGAATCACGTCGACCAGGGGGAGTTCCTTGATAATCTCCATCGCGATGGTGCCCTG